>CALMWN010000356.1 GCA_937873555.1 uncultured Clostridia bacterium | reverse complement strand
CTGATACACCGCGTATCCCCAGGTTTTCGTCAATAATCAGCCAGCCTCCGAGAGCTGCGAATACCGTTTCCATACTGAGGATAATTGCCGCTTGTGCCGGCTCCGCATTTTTCTGGCCTACAACCTGAAGTGTGTATGCAACCCCTACGGAGCAGATGCCTCCGTAAAGGATGGGAACAGCAGCCTGCAGCAAACTATTCAATGTAATCTTTTCTATAAGCAGTGCAGTTCCTGTACTAAGTACGGAGCAGGTTATGAACTGAAAAAAGGAAAGCTTCAGTACATCCACCTTTTTGGTGAAATAACCGACCAGCAGTATGTGTACTGCCCAGAAAGCAGCCCCTGCAAGCTCATACAAATCGCCTTTCTCAATGGTTAAACTATCGGTTATGCAGAGAAGAAACAGCCCTCCGGCAGCAAGTATGACTCCCAGCCATGTATTGATCCTGCACATCTGGCCCAAAAATATTCCAAACAACGGGACAAGTACTATATAAAGCCCTGTAATAAAGGCAGACTTGCCGGCTGAGGTATACAGCAACCCTATCTGCTGCAAGGAAGCGGCAATAAACAGTACCAGCCCCACAAGAAAGCCTGCCCGTAAATCATCTTTAATTCCTTCCTTATAATTACCGTCGGATTTTGCCCGGTTGTCCAGATATAAAATCAACGGAATAAGTGAAAAGGCTCCCAATGCGAATCTTACTCCATTATATGTAAATGGTCCTACATGATCCATACCCACTCTTTGGGCTACAAAGGCAATTCCCCATATGGCAGCTGCGAGTAGGAGCAGCAGGTTGGACTTAAGTGTTTTGGTTTTCATGTCATAGTCTCCAGGAATTTATTTTTTCAATCTCACAGATAAAAGCAATATCTACCGGCACAACGACAATTTTACCTCAATTGTATTTTCCTTTCAACCGTTATGGTAAATGTTAATACATGATTTATATAAGTTGAAAAGTTTTTTGATTGAAAGAGAATGTATTTATTGGTAGAATATAACTGTAATTTAGTGGTAGCAAGGGAGGATATGAATAATGACTGATAAACTGTCAGGTGTATTTGTACCGGTCATCACGCCATTTTCCAATCAAAGGCCGGATCTCGAAAAGCTGTCGTTCAACATAAGAAAATTAAACAGTTCAAAGGTGAGGGGATACATGCCCCTGGGGAGTAATGGCGAGTTTTCCCACATGAATGATGAAGAGCAGCTGTCTGTCCTTAAAACAGTAAAGTCCAATGCATCCAAAGAAAAAGTTATAATTGCCGGAATAGCACGAAATTCTGCCTACAGTACCATAGAATTCGGCAAAAGGGCTGAAGAAATCGGAGTGGACTATATGTCGGTATTGACCCCAAGTTATTATACATCCTTTATGACCGATGCTGCTCTTATCAAATACTATGAAGCTGTGGCCGACGGCCTTAAAACACCTGTACTGTTATACAACTGCCCTATGTATACTGCAGGAATATCCCTGTCGGAGGAAGTCATAAAAACATTATCGCGTCATCCCAATATCCATGGCATGAAAGACACCTTAAGCGGAAATCTGTTGAAATATATAGCTGCCAAAGGCGATGCCGATTTTGAAGTAATGCCGGGCAATATAAACGAGTTTCTTATGGGGCTTAAAGCCGGATCACCCGGTGCCGTGATAGCCGTGTCCAATTATCTGCCCGATGAATGCTGCACCATACAGGAGCTGTTCAATGAGGGAAAGCTTAATGAGGCAGAAAAGTTCAGCAGTGAGTTCATAAATATAATAAAAAACAGCGCAGGCAAATATGCGATTTCCGGTGTCAAGGCAAGCTGTGACCTGCTCGGGTTCAAGGGTGGGGAAGTAAGAAACCCGTTGATGGACTGCACACCTGAGCAAAGAAACACCATCAGAAGGGTATTCAGCGAGGCAGGCTATCTATAAGGCATGCCCTTTTGCATCAAGCAATTTGCTTCCTTTCATGCATGCAAGTCAAAATTAGAATGTTTCTTATAAAATAAAGCAGCAGGAAATTCTCCTGCTGCTTTGCTCATACATTCAATATCCTCTTCATTGTCTTCTCAAAGCATAGATTTACTGCATCAAAATTGATGTTGGGTATGTAATAAGTTTCAAGGCGGTCATGAAGGTCTTTAGCTTTATGTATAGTATCAAGGGCAACAGACATAAGATTGTCAAACTCTTTAAGGTTTTGATTCAAGTCATATTCATGTGCAGAAATTACACTTTCATTCAGGAAATGCTGCATATCAATGCTGGTAAATTTATCAACCCTGGAGCTGTGATAACTGTTTGCCGTCGTAAAAGCGGTATTTATGGCTGGAATAACCAGATGCTCAAGCTTGTAAGGGTTCAACGGGCAATAATACGCCTCTGCGAAATAGCCTCTTTCGATAGCAGCAGCCTTGATCTTCTGCAGAATCCTGTCTTCGCCGGTTCCCATTCCGCCTTTAATCTCATGGACCTTTCCGGCTGTCAATATTGAATCAAGATAATTACAGTATCCATCGGGCGTTATGGCGCTTGCAAAAAGACTTCTTTCAGTTCCTTCTCTTCTTGCCACCTTCATTCCTTCAAAAACCTCATCTATCAATTCTGCTGTCAAGAGATTGACCTCTCCCTTGTTCAAAGCCTCATTAGTTATTACTGCACTGTCTTCATATACAGAATAGGCAGCTTTAATATATTTATATGCCCTTGAGAAAATCGCTCCTATTTCCTTATTTGTCCTGATGATGTCTTCCTTATGGACCCGTATTCCCTCTTCATCCCAGAACTCTCCGAAGTTCAAAATCTCATCAACCGCTCCAGGGCTTTTAGGATCCACGACATGCGGTGCCGTTCCGTCAATAAACGCTATTTTCAATCTTGGTATTTTGATGCCGTCAAGGGAATTATTATCTGAAGAGCAGTGTAAAAACTCTACATCATATCCCTTCTTGAGCATTTCTTCTCCAATCTGCTTCATAAAGGTTGATTTTCCCACCCCGGGGCCACCTTTGATTATTATCAGCCTGTCCGCTTCTTCCTGGGTAATAATATTGCTGTAATAGCTGAAAAAGCCTAGAGCTGTGTTTCCTCCCGGAAACAAATGCTTGATTCTGCCATAAGACATATCGAATCCCTCCATCAGGTTCATATTTGATCCTTCATTGGATCATAGAAGTCCGCCTTATATAAAATATGCATAAGGATAAATTCTGTGAGCTTATGGCCATGTTTCAAATGCATTCTTTTTATTTTCCACAATCATGTAATAATTTTGTAACAAAACTACCCCGGATTCAGCATAAGAGTCTGCGAAAATTTATATTGTTACCACAAATTATGTACATATTAGTGAAAATTACAATCTTGCTGAAGTATTCACTATTATGCCGGTAACTTTTGTAACAGAAAAATATACATTTGAAAGGATGGTTTTACATGAGAAAGAGTATGAAGGTTTTATTAACAGCAGTGGTAGTCTTTATGTTGGTAGTATCAAGTGTATGCACTACATATGCGGCATCATGGAAGTCCGATGATGATAGGCATCCATATGGATGGTCGCAGGGTGCAAAAGGCAATATGTATTTATCTGAAAAAAGATTTGATGATCTGGAGGAAGATTTCTGGGCTTATAAGGCAATATTGCAACTTGCAAGGCGTGGTATCATCAGTGGATATCCGGACAGGACATTCAAGCCGAATGCAAGCGTAACGAGATCTGAATTTGCCACAATGCTCACAAGGGCATTAAAACTGACACCAACCGATAACATTCAAACCTTTGTGGATGTCACACCATCAAGCTGGGACTACAATGCAGTCGAGTCCTCGAAGGATTATTTGACAGGATACCAGTCCAGCAATGGGTCACTGTATTTCTACGGAAATAGGAATGCTGTCCGTGAAGATATGGCAGTTGCTCTGGTAAAAGCCCTCAACATAACAAAAGTCAGTGACAATGGCCAGTTACAGCAGATATTTTCAGATTATACTGCAATATCCACCAACTTGAGGGATTATGTCTATACAGCGTATAAAGCGGGAATAATGATAGGCTCGGATGGAAAGTTTGCACCGCAGGCCTCTTTAACAAGGGCAGAAGCAGCCACTTTACTGCAGAGGGCTCTGCAAAGAACAGAAAAGGTTCCCGTTGACGACGTCGATAACGGTCAGAAAGTACCAGTAGACAATACAGGCAATATTTACGCAACCTTAAGTAATTTAACGTTTAATGGAACAACCGTGGCCGGTTTCAATGCAAATACAACAGCTTATAACGTTGTATTACCGGTTGGCACAACAGCAATTCCTGTAGTAGCCGCTACAGTCTATGATACCAGCAAGGCATCCGCAAGTGTAACGCAAGCTGCGGGTTTACCAGGATCTGCCACAGCAATAGTAACCGCACAGGATGGAATAACAAAAAAGATATACACAATAAACTTTACAGTTTCATCAACAGTAAAAAGTACCGATGCAACACTGAGTAATTTATCAGTTAACGGAATAACAGTAGCCGGCTTCAGCGCAAATACATTATCCTATAATGTGGTATTACCTGCCGGTACAACAGCAATTCCCACTGTAACCGCCACAGTGTATGATACCGGTAAGGCAACTTCAATCATAACACAAGCCACAGGTTTTCCAGGATATGCAACTATAGTTGTTACCGCACAGGACGGAATAACCGTCAAGGTATATACAATAAACTTCACAGTTGCAACAATAGCAAAAAATACGGATGCTACCTTGAGCAATCTGGCTCTTAACGGAATTACGGTTGCCGGTTTCAATCCGAATACATTATCCTACGATGTAGTGCTTCCTGCAGGCACAACAGCAGTACCGGCAGTAACTGCAACAGTCAATGATACAGGCAAGGCCACTGCAATCATAACACAAGCTGCCGCTTTACCCGGATATGCTACAGTAGTAGTCACCGCGCAGGATGGATCAACCCAAAAGACTTATGCAATAAATCTTACAGTAGCAAGGTAATTGGAATTTCTCAGGATCTGCCTCCTTAATTCAGAAGTATATAGAAATGCCTATAGAGTAATAACTTCTATAGGCATTTCTATTTTGTATTTTTCTGCAATACTATCAAATGACAGCAACAAAAAAGAGCCTGACAATATCAGACTCTTCTGGCTCCTCAAGTAGGACTCGAA
>CALMWN010000355.1 GCA_937873555.1 uncultured Clostridia bacterium | reverse complement strand
TATGTAATTATAGAATTTCTCAAAATACCAAGTAATTCATCTTTCTTGTCATACTCATCATATTTTAATGTTTCTATCATTGTTTTCAAAAATCGTTGTTCGTTCATTTTGTCCTCCATAAAATCTTCCATATAACTAAGGAATTCTTAATGTTAATAAATTAAGTTTCAAATTTCTATTTTTATGTACAGCATTTTTTTGATTCGGCATATACAACTACCATGCAATAATAGTATCAAGATTTTTCCATACAGTCAAATAGTTAGTGAGGATGAGTTTATGTAGACCCAAACATTATAGCTTAGTATAAAATAGGCATTTCTTAATAAATATTATGTGTTTCACAAACGGTCAATATTTGGAACACTGAGTAAGAATTTTTATAATTTCATATACAAATCAATTATATTTGTTACTTTTGCTGTTCCGTATTCAAAGTTTCATTTATTGACATTTTGATGGAGTTATGAAACAATTAGTATAAATTTACTATGTGAGGTAATGTGCGATGAAAGTGGGATATGCTAGGGTAAGTACTGATGATCAAAAACTTGATTTACAGGTTGATGCTCTTAAAGACGATGGATGCGAAGAAATTTTTACTGATGTTGCTAGTGGGGCGAAAGACGAGAGAAAAGGGCTTAATGAAGCACTAAAGTATTTACGCAAGGGTGATGTTTTAACTGTATGGAAACTTGATCGGTTAGGCCGTTCCTTGAAGCATCTAATTGAAATCGTAAATGACCTTACTAAAAAAGATATAGGGTTCAAAAGCCTTAAAGAAAACATTGATACCACAACAAGCGGCGGTAAATTGGTATTTCATATATTTGGTGCATTAGCAGAGTTTGAGAGAGATATTATAAGGGAAAGAACATTGGCAGGATTAGCAGCTGCAAGGGCAAGGGGTAGAACAGGTGGTAGAAAGCCTATTATGGATGATACAAAAATTGATATAGCTTTAGAGTTACTTGATACAAAAAAGTATACAGCAACAGAAGTATGCAAGGTTTTAAAAATATCAAGAACAACTTTATATAGAAGTCTTAATAAGGCAAAAGAAAAAAATAAGAATTCTATAATAGCTGCAAGAATGAAAGATATTGAAGAGAAATTGCAAAAATGAAGACTAAAAGTAGTATGTTAATTCATTTATACCTATACAGTTATAGGATTATACTTTTGAAATTTTAAATGCCAAACACAAACTCTGGAGATATCAGGGTTTTTATTTTTTATCTCATTTTAATATACAGAACGGCACATTTATATGGTATAATTGGTAAAATGTGCATATGGTTGCAACGAAGTTAGGATGCGTATAAGTTAAATTTTACAAATTATTAACTACCAACTTAAAAATGACTTTGCTTTTGTAGAGGGAGTTATACGAATCTAAGAAATTCAAGGGGGAAACAAGATGATTAAGATACTTACTATAGATGATATGGAAGAATTCTATCCAATAGTTGCAGAAGTCCTGTGTGGTAAACACTTTGATTTTGATAATATGGAGCATGTTTCTTGGTTGAAAAAGAAGATTTCTTCTTTTTTCTCTAGAGGTATGGTATTCTTCGGTTTATACTATGAAGAAGATCCAATAGGATATGCAGCTTTGGATATAAATGAACAACCTGGATTTCCAAATGTTAAAGCAGAACTCCATCAAATTGGAATTCAAAATTCACTTAGAAGAAAAAGTATGGGGACAATGTTGTTAACTCATGTTGAAAATTATGCACGTGAAAAAGGTGTTTATTGTATGCTTATGTCAACATATGCTGCAGATTATAAAGTAATAGCTTTCTATGGAAAAAACGGATTTGTACCAGTAGCTACGATTCCTGATGTACATGGCCCTGGGGATGAAGGGATTGTTTATATGAGAAAGATTTTGAAATAGATTGCTGAAAAATGCTTATAGAAATAAGTTTACAATCTTTATGTTTAGTAAGTTAAACCAAAATGACTACCTGTAATCAAAAACGGACAAGTAGTGCATAAACGTACAATATTGCGAAGCTAAGCTCATTTATATTTTGTGGGGTGTTTAATTTGAAAATTTGCATTTTTATGGGAAGCCCTCGGTTGAATGGAAATACAGTAGAATTATTAAAACCATTTATTGAAGAATTAAAAGCGAATAGTGTTCAAGTAGTATATATTACACTTGCAGATAAACATATTTCCTCTTGCCACAGTTGCTACACTTGTCAAAATATAACAGGTGAATATGGTTGTCCACAGAATGACGATATGCAGGATATTGTTTTTCAAATAGTTCAGTCAGATTGTTTTGTTTTAGCAACTCCTATTTACACATGGTATTGCCCGCCTGAAATGAAGGCAATGCTTGACCGCTTTTATGGAATGAATAAATTTTATGGAAGTGGTAAGGGGTCGCTTTGGGAAGGCAAAAAGTGCGCTATTATTGCAACACATGGGTATGATGTGCAATATGCAGCTGAACCATTTGAAACTGGAATTAAGCATCTTTGTGAACATTCAAATTTAAATTATATAGGAATGTATTCCGTAAGAGATAAGTATAATAAAGCATCATTTCAAACGGAAGAGGCAATAAATGGTGCAAAGAAGTTCGCACGAATGCTCCTTGTAAAATAAGTATTATTCTATATAAGTGTTTCACATTCTTTACCTTTAGTGAATTATTCAAAACAGCCATTTTGTGTTGTTCATTATAGTACAATATTACGAATCAGCTAAAAAGCTTTCTTCATTAAATTATGAAGTGGGGATATATTTATGATTAGGGACGTTAATAGAAGTGTTCTTTGTTTGTTTCCGGAAAAAGTAATTAATGGCTTGGAGGAATTTAGACGGAGGTATATTATTAACCCTGGAAGGGATGTTCCATTTCACGTTACACTTCAAGACAACTTTTTGTTACCAAATGAAATTGATGAAAGCGCTATAAAGAAATTGAAAAGAATTGCAGGAAATACGCCTGTTTTTGAATTTTGTGCAAAACCTTTATCAAGTTTTCCAACAAGTAAGGTATTATACTTATCTCCTTCACCAGTAACACCAATTGAAAGATTAACTACTACTACAGCGAAAAATATTTGAACATTGATAATTTCATATTGTGCATGATAATGACTGGAGTAGCTGCAATGCCCTTTTCCTGTGGGAAGTATACGAGATGAAGTTTCGTTTCATATAATAATCAACTTCCTTAACAGCTTTGCGTATAGTCACAATGTTTCCTGAAAGGGCGGCTGCAATGAGTCTCTTAGCCTGCGGCATTGTCAAAATTGGAGTTTTTTTTAAAGGATTGCCTCATCTCAATAATAAAGAGATGAGCTGCCATAACAAGCAACATATGTTTATGCCAAGCGGGCCAGGAACGAGCCTCATAATGCCCCATTCCAAGATAGCTTTTACATTCTTCAAAGCACTGCTCTATCGGCCATCGCATAATTGCAGCTTTGTGAAGTTCTTCCACCGGAATATCTTTTGGTGCATTACAAAGGGAAAATTTAGTTTTGCCGTCGGCATACCTCCTGATGTAAAGCCATTGTTCCTTCCCAGGCAAATAGTTTTTTCCTGTGATATCCTCGGCATCAATAATCCTTAGGATTTTTACGTCAGCAATGATGGGACCTTTTGAACCTTCACCGAGAATTACCTTTTGCCAGAGAATAGAAGCATCTTTAGCTATACTGGATACAGGTACAGGATTTGCCAAGGCACGCTCTTTAGTACATTTTTTTCCACATCCTGAGCTTTCGGGTATTCCGACTTCGGGCATCTGAGTGAATACAAGCAGGTTTTCAGGAATGTCCGCAAAATAGAAACAGTTATCAGGCAGTGAAGCTAGAAATTCTTTGTTTCTACCAAAGAACGAATCACAGCCAATCCACTTTGACGGGAATTTACCAGAAGCTATGGCATCTTTTATCATATCGGAAGCCAGATCAACTTTGGTCTTGAATTTGACATCTTCCGGAACTTCGCATTCTTCACGAAGCTTCTGGTGGTCGTCATCGAACCATTTTTCCGGTAAGTACAACCTGCGGTCGACAAGCCCATAACCTTTCACGCTTGAATATCCAACAAATACACCGGCTTGACAGTTCTCTGTC
>CALMWN010000354.1 GCA_937873555.1 uncultured Clostridia bacterium | reverse complement strand
GTCCAAATGAAAGAGGACATAACATATATTAAAACAAAGAATAAAACAATACCGGCAAGAAAAGTCTTTCTTCTCCTGTACCTGTATAAAATGAACGGTAAGCCCCTCTTACCGGAAATCCTGACTCTGCATCCAGTCTTTTTTGCCACCGGTCTGATCAGTTTAAAGCCCTTGATGCTCATTTTAAGCATCATTGTGCAATTTTTGCGTTTTTTTACATCCCACAAGAATATTTGTCTGTGGATACAAATATTAATAAATTTTTCTAGGAAATAGCCTTCGACTAATATAATAACATATCCTCGGATATAATTCCACAACCTCAGCAGTAACATTTCGCATCCCCCGGCAGTATAACAAAATGGTTATCATATCTAATAATTAAATATAATCGGATATTAAAGCCTCGAGTCTCTGAAGTTGTTAACAGCTTCAGCTTTTCATTTGAGAAATTCCAGGGCGGACATCTCTCCGCAAACAAGTATGTCTTCCGATGTTATTTCCCTTATCTCCAATTTTTCACCGGTAATTCGGATTATTCCGTTTCCCGTATTTATCCTGATACGTGTATTGTCATATTCTACAATTCCTTTGTAATTCTCAACGATAAGGTTCCTGTTGCCTACTATTGTTATTTTGGGTATGTTTAACACGACCTCCTTGGGGAGTTCAAGAAGCTCAGTCATTTTTTCCCTCAGGTCTGTTTTTTTCTCTTCTTCATTTTTTGCCTTTTTTTTGTTTCTTTTGTTCAACGCCATATTTATCACCTATTACTTTATATTATTTACATTACCAATGACATATCCCTTCTCCCGCGCCCCTTTGATTATATTTCCGAGTGCATCCGCATTGTCCTTTGATACTGCATGCAGCAGGAGGATTGCGCCATTGTGCAGATTTCTCATGACAATATTGTAGGCATAATCACCTCCCCTGATCTTATCCCTGTACCAGTCATCATAGGCAAAGCTCCAGAACATATTCCTGTAACCAAGCTTTTGTGTTATTGAAAGACTCCTCTCACTGTATTCACCTTTGGGCGGTCTTAAATATTTCATATTTCTGCCGAATTTTTCATGAAATGCTCTGTCAAGTCCTGCAACTTCCTCTTCAAGTCTTTTATCGTCCAGTGTGGGAAGGCTCGGATGGTGTATGGTGTGATTTCCCACTTCATGTCCTTCTTCTACCATTCTCCTGACAAGGTCCTGATGCTCATTCAAGTAGGGACCGGTGATGAAAAAAACAGCCTTTGTGTTATTGGCTTTTAATGTATCCAGTATTTTTGGAGTATAACCGTTCTCATAACCTTCATCAAAAGTAAGATATATCTCTTTCTTCGTAGTATCGCCTATGTATAAACCTCCATATTTGGCCAGCAACTGCGGGGCACCGGGATCTGCATCAGGCGTCTGATTATTGGGCTTTCTTGAAATCCCCCATGAAAGTACCCTGCTGTTTTGCTGCACTTCTGTTGAAACCTGTATGCTGTCCCGTGATACCAGTCGGTTATTGTCCTTTATCGTATCCTCCGAAAGCTTTCCACTTAACTCGACCCTCAAGTCAAGCTCTTTTTCACTTGAAGAATATACACCTTTCAATTCGTTCATCTGCAATTTTTCCTTATCATCCCTGCATCCTGCAAATACAAAAAAGAGGCTGAAAATCATATATAATACCAGAACCCTCTTACAATACATTACTCATCATCCTCCAAAATCTACAGAACAAATAAAGTCTTGAAATTGTGCACATAATAATAACCTCTTTCCTTCGTACACTATTTCAGGACTTTTAAGCTTTATCCATATATTATTTATATCGCTCTGAATACAAAAAAATAACCAATATAAGCTGAATTAATAACTTAATTCAGCTTATATTGGTTAGGGCGTCGGTAATGCTGCCTGCGATAGATCAATAATGGACCTGCAGACTTCCATGCTTCACAAATCTCATTTAGGGTTTACGGGAGTCAGTAAATTGTATCTAAGTACGAATCCATCATCTTTGATTTTTGGTATTGCTATATTGTCCGACTTTTCTATTTTAACCTTCAGGTAATCTCCAAGCCTTTCCACTACTCCTCCCATTATTTTAACGGAATTTTCAAGTTTGTCGGGATCCGCTATGGCTTTTATCACAAATGGAGGAAGCATTTGTTTTCCATTTATCATAATAAACCTGCCGGCTTCCCGGACTTCCGACATGGCGACTATCCTCTCATCATTCACCGATATCGCCTGTGCATCACTGGCTTTCAACTCATTTAGAATGTTCAGTATATCGCTCTCAATGACATGTGAAAAACCATTATTATCAAGAGTTATGATTATTCCCCTTCCTTTTACGTCCGTCAGTCCCGCAATAAGCCTGGTCTTTTCAATTTCCTTTCCCAATGCCTTTGCGGTCTCATCAGCCTGTCCCCGTGTATCCAGGATTTTTCTGTAATCCTGGTCCAGTTCCTCATACTTTTTCCTTAAATTTTCATTGTTCTTCTTTTCATTAAGCAAGTCCGACATCAGCTCTTCCGCCCTCTTATTCTCAAGAGAGGAAACCGCCTGATTGTAACTGATGCTTTTATACTGCCAGGTTATTATCATTCCCAATATGATGCAAACAACTGTGATTGCAATATTTCTTCCAAGCTTCATCAGTTTGTTACCTCCAGCCCAGTAATAAAATTCTCAATGTTGCTGTTAAACTTTGATATTAATATCTCTTTTGATCTAGTCATTTCAACCCTTATTTTAAGCCCCCTAAGTATTGCCATCCTGTCGCTTTTATCAACCGCTCTGTACATTGCATCTGGATCCCCTATTGCTTTTATTTCAAATGGAACAGGATGTCTGTTGCGGTTAATACGGATTGTAGGGCCTGCACATACCTGTTCGCTTATCGAGACTATTCTTTCATCATTGATGGATATTGCCTGTGCTCCAGCTTTTTTCAGCTCATTAACGATTTTTATAATATCGCTGTCATGAATAATGAAGTAATTTGCATCCTGCATCTCGTTTTTTTTCAGAAGCGCGTCATTAAGCTTAATGATTATTCCCGGCCCTTTAACATCGGTCATTCCCGAAATCAGTTTGACATAATCAAGAATTTCCTTCTGTTTCTTCAAATATTCGCTTCCGGTACTGTTTACATCTTGTTTCAGACTCTCTTCCTTCTTTTTTTCCAATTCATTTATCTGGTCTTTCAGTCCTTTTCCCACATTTCTCTCATCGTTTAACTGCTTCTTCAATTTTTCCACGTCAACTGCAGCAGAAGCCTTTTGCCTGTTGGCGGCAAGAGTGCTCCTGAACTGCAGTGCAATTGCTGTTCCAAGTATTATGAAAATTATTACCATAATTATTCTTTTATCTATACGGCTCATAAAAACTCCAACAATAAAATTAATACTATACATATTAATTCTACTTTTTTAACAACCTTATTTCAAGTGATAGCATACTTCTTTTATTGCCGCACGAGTCAATTTCTTCCACTCTATTATTTACCCTGCGAAAATTTTTTATTTGAAACAGGACATACTATAAAACGGGAAATATAATAAAGGAGTGATACTATGTCAAATGTCAGCTTTCAGGATATCCTTAAAAGCAGTAATAAAACTTTGGAATTCGATATTGTTCTTGAAAATTCAAAAGCTCACAGCGGCGGTGAAAGAGACTTCAATTTCCTTAAATACCTTGCAGACAGCGGTCTCCTTATGCAAAGTGAATATGTTCTCAGCAGGACTATAAAGGACTTTGATGAGAGCTTTTTTTCCGAAAGATACAGGAAATTAAGGCATGAAACTGAAAAACATTACATCTGCAGGACTCTGATTCAGGAAGAACTTTTCAAATACGGCATCAGGACATATGCCGGCATTGATGTCGGCAATATGAATGTTTTGAGGTCAAATTGCAGCTATGATATCGTGACTTATGATTTTTTGCAAATCATTGACATAGGTCTGACCTCTGCAAGAAACTTCTTTAAGGGCCTTACTGACCTGAGAGTCGGTGGGTTTTTCCTTACAAACTACTTTGATGATTATACGGATGATATAATTTTCTCATGTTTTACAAGAAGTAATGACCAGGATTTTTTAAATGCTGTAGCAGACTATGAGGACAGCTTCCGTTATGTCAAGGATGCTCATTTGGATGCTGGCAAAAAGTCAGCAGGTAATCCTCCAGATTTCGGATATGTTGAAGGAGGCAACACAGCGTTTCCTTCCATTGATATATTGGAGTAGTTTGCAGTGAACGCCTTTAAAACTATAAAAACTGCTTTAAAAAATTATTATGTTGGTATAAAATATCATGGATGCCGGCAGGCAATAAGGAGCATTACAGTATTTACCGGATGAACAGAACCGCATTCATATAAATAAAAACGGTTCCGTCTAAAATAAACGGGGGTATTATCATGTTGACAAGCAGAGGAGATTCATATTTTTTTAGAGAAACCAGGTATCAAACAGGAGAGACTGAAGAAATAATCACTGAAATGAAAAACGGAAAAATTCCATGTGTTGATGTGGATAACCAGGATGAACTGGATTGGTATATTGAACAACTTAAAAAACACGGAATCTACAGGATTGATGGACTTGCATGTGACAGAAAGGCAAGGGACGGAGTCAAAGAGCCTGATTTCGAGTGCAGGATTGCATTCTTTACAAAGCCTGTAAAAGCTGGGGAAATCAAACCTGAATATGCCCTGTTCATAGATTTTTATTTTGAACCCGAGATTGAGGAAACCTATGATTCGATAGGTGAAATATAACTTGCAAATTTGAAAGATTTTATGTATTTGAAAAAGCAGGGAGGACAACCTGACAGGTTATCCTCCTTATGTTTTGCATAGTTTATGATTTATGTCTTAGATAAGGAAGCTTATATCTAATCGTGAATTGAAGCTTTTCACGATTAGATATAAGCCAAGATTTATCATAAATCGTATAGCTGTTAGCTTCTACTGATTTCCCTTATTTTATTGGCATAAATATTTGTCAGTTCTTCTGCAAATTCGGTCGAATAGCTTTCGCAAATTACCTTGCATACAGGTTGTTCCTCATCAGGTAATACTAGCACCCATCCATCCTTCTGGAATATTTTCACTCCCTCCATTGTTTCAATATGCTCCCCATTGTTTTCCTGTATTATCTGTCTGATCACCTTGCCCTTTGCACTCCAGGGGCATTCAACCTCCGCCCTGTTTATATGAATATCGGGAATCATGTCCACGAGCTCCGAAAGCTTGTAATTATTTAAGGCCATGAAGTCCAATATCTTTACAAGTCCGGCCATTGCATCAAAGTGCATTGTAAACTGATCAAGCAATTCCTCTTTTGTTTCATTTCCAAGCAGCTTGCCCATAAGATCCTGCCTTGAGGTTTTGGTCCTGATTACCCTTCCGTTGTTTTCCCCTGCAAGCCTATCCACCATGTGTGTCGCCGAAATGGGTACCACTACCGTACCTCCCTGAACACTTTTCAGCATTATTATCGAAACAAGTGCAATAAACATGTCTTCTGTGACAATCCTTCCCTTATTGTCAACCAGCATCATTTTTTCAGAGGTATCTTCAATTGAAACGCCAAGGTTGAAATTACCCATTTTGATATGGCTTGTAAAAAATTTCACATCATTTGAAGTCATGCTCTGATGCATTGTTTTTGTATTAAAAAACCGCAAGCTGGTTGTTTCAACATTGCAGCCCAATTCAGTCAGCAGTTTGGACATTGTATTCGCAATAAATCCGGAACGTGAATTCAACGCAATATTATATTTTATAGCTTTTGATTTTACATTGTTGACTACATTCCTAAGATAGAAGCTGCTGTAATCAGGTATATGCTTTATTTCCTTTATGCAATCCCCTTCACATCTGCTGAAATCCTCCCTGACAAAAGCATTTTCTATCTTCCTTTCGGTATTTCTGTCTATATTGCTGCCTAACTTATCCAGGAAATCCACAAACAGCCTTCCTGCATCGTCGATGCACGTACTTATGTGAATTCCCCCGTCAGCCTTGTAGAATCTTATGGCAGACCTGGTTATCGGAAGCAGCATTTTTCCAAAATCATAAATTTCCATGCCCGTAGATAAAAGTCCTGATATAAATGAAATCTTCAACATTTGTGCAGCACTTGAGTCATCACAGCTTATGGCAGCCTTTCCTTTTCCTTTGAAAATTGCACCGTAGGCTGCTCCCAGTTTTGAAGCAAATTCCGGCGTTATATCCACATTGATTTCTCCTGCTATTCCTCTGTTCCCAAAAATGGAACGTGTGAATTTGGATCCCCAGACCAGGTTTGAATTGACCTCTGCCCCTGTATCTATGATTTTATTGGGCCAAATCTTGATATTTGGTTTGACTACGGCGTTTTGCTTGATGACAGTATCATCGCCTATCACGGATTGCTCAAAGGATGAAACATTATCTTTAAGGTGTACCTTGTTGCAGACTATACTTCCTCTAAGCTGTACATTCCTGTCAATTATGCAGTTTCTCCATACAATACTTCGCTTTAAACCGCTGCGTTCACCTATTATGTCGTAATCGCCGATTACCGTATATGCACCTATCATACAATCCTTTTTTATCCGTGTATTCCTTCCAATAATGCAGGGTCCTTGCAGGACCACATTATCTTCCAGCTCGGTGCCTTCACCTACCCATATTTTATCCTTTATTTCACTACCTCCTATATTTACTCTGACATTCCCATCCATGATGTCGGTGTGGGCTTGTATATATGCCTTCAAATCTCCTATATCGCACCAGTAATCCTGAATGACATAGCCAAACATGGGTTTTTCCTCTCTCATAAGTATTGGAAAAAGATCCTTGCTGAAATCGAACATTTCACCCCTTTTAAAATACTTCAGTACTTCAGGTGACAGTATATATATGCCGGTATTCACAGTATCACTGAAAACCTCGCCCCAGCTGGGTTTTTCTACAAAGCGGGTTATCCTGCCGTCTTTATCAGTAACGACTACCCCATACTCAAGCGGAATGTCAACCTTTTTCAGCACAAGGGTAGCCATCGCCCCCCTGTTGTAATGAAATTCCAATGCCTTGCTTAAGTCTGCATCCGTTAATGCATCTCCGCTTATGACCAGAAAAGTGTCATCCAGGAAATCCTCCGCATTTTTAACACTCCCTGCAGTTCCAAGGGGTGTATCCTCAACATAATATTTCATCTTTATTCCGAATTCACTGCCGTCATTAAAATATTCTTTTATCAATTCAGGCATATATTGGAGTGTTACAGCAACGTCCCTGATGTTGTGCTTATTGAGCAGTTCCACAATATGTTCCATAACAGGCTTGTTTCCAACCGGAACCATTGGTTTGGGCTGATTGCATGTAAGCGGCCTCAACCGTGTACCTTCGCCACCCGCCATGATAACAGCTTTCATTTATTTCCATCCTTTCGTAGTAAATTCTGATAAGTAGAGTTTTTGTTTAAAAACTGTCTTTAATTCATTTAATAAAATCCATGGTTTTTTTTATAGAAATTGCCTTTATCATTTATACGGAAATATTGTCGAAACTCCTTTCGGCCGTTATATTATACACATTAAACAAAAGAATTATTCCACAATATAACATTGAGGGCACTATAGAAAAACTGCGCTTGAATTGAGTATTTTTAGCAGGTGTATTTTTTAGTATTCAGCTGCGAATAATAAAAAAGTACGAAAGGAGGTTTCAAAATTATGCCAAGGGCAAGCAAAGCAAGTTTAAGTCGCAACAATGAATATATGACTAATGGAGTAACTATCGCACCTGCCATTCCATCTGCAGGTGAAAAGGTCAAATTGATTTATGACGGATTACTGGCAAAAAGCGGTGCTTCTGATGTTCTTGCACATGTAGGGTTTGGAGACAGATGGGATTACTTGTATGACTACAGGATGCAAAGAACTTCTACTGGATTTGAAACTACTGTTCCTGTTACGAATTCAGACACAATGAATGTTTGTTTTAAAGATTGTGCCAACAACTGGGATAATAACTCAGGCAAGAATTATACTTTTGACATAACCCAGTAGGATACTTTATAAATTGGTCATAAATCGTACAGGGAGTGGAT
>CALMWN010000353.1 GCA_937873555.1 uncultured Clostridia bacterium | reverse complement strand
ATCGCCAAGAAAGAGTACTTTTTATTCAGTTTACACAAAATTTTCTACAGGCTCTGGAAGCCCTGTATTCGCCGGGAGTCATGCCTGTATATTCCTTGAAAAGCTTTAAAAAGCTGTGTACTTTATCGTAACCTACTTTTTCACCCACTTCGTTTATTTTATATTCAGGATTTTTCAGAAGAATTTTGGCTTTTTCCATTCTTACCTCATTAATAAACTGCTTTAGCGACTTACCCTTCTTATCCCTGAACACCTTGCTCAAGTATGGCACACTCATGTAAACAAGCTGAGACAGTGAATGCAGGGACAGATCCTTGTCATAATTGGCCATTATATAGGCCTCTATTGTTTCTGCAATGTCCTTGTTCTTCTCTTTTTTACTTCCTATATGGAGAACCATCTTCGAATACAACTCCATGAACCATTCATTTATTTCAATCTTGCTCTTGCGTTTCAACAGATCCTCATACAGATTTGTCTTTCCGAGTACTGTTTCCATATCCATGCCTATTTCGAAAGCGCTTTTGATTATCGAGCTTAACAGCTGCATGTAGTAATAGTAGTCCGAACCTTTTGGCAGGCTTTGTTTTTTCAATATGAATGATTCTACAATTTTTTCATGCAATTTCTTAATGCTCTGCATATCTCCCTGCTTCAGAGCATTAAGAAGCTCACCTTCTTTTTTGAACGGGTAATTATAGTTTTCTTTCCGCATTATATCAATTTCATCAAAAAATATTACACTGTCATTGCCGAGAATCAGCTTGTATTGGAGCGCTTCCACAGCCTCGTTGTATGACCGGGAAATATCGGAAATATCCGGATAAATACGTCCCATGGCAATGGCAGCGGAATATTTGACGCTGTCGAAAACGGTACTGTGGATATTGCTGCCAAGTACCCTGCACTCCTGCTTTAAGGCATCCTTGTCGCCATATCCATCGAAGCATACAATCAGAGCAATTTCGTTTTCCTTGGTATTTATTGCAACACCCGCATGCTGCTCTGTCATAAGCTCGTTTAAAGTCTGTATAAGGTACACAACAAGCATGTTAAGCTGTTTTTGTGTATACCTCCCGGAAAAGTTCCTGTCGCTGTCTATACTGACCACATAGACACAATAGCTGCTGAAGCTTCCGAAATTTAACCGGTAGTACTCCAGTCCTTCATTGATTTCATTCTTATCTGTGATATGCCCTCTTAGAATACTGTTGATAAAATTATTGCGTAATACAGGCATATGGTTTTCCAATGTGCTTTCAATGCTCCTGTTCTTTTCAATAAGCCTGTTTACACTGTTTTCAATGTATTTAAGCGGGTCCTTTTCCTTCTGGAGAGCTTCATTGTTCAAAAACAGTTTTGATATGCCATTGATTGCCTTATATATCCGGTTTGAGAAGAACAGGGATACCAGCATGCCTATGAGGATCGCAAGCAGCGAAAGAGTCACGGCATAGTTCTTAATGAATTCTATCCTTTGTGTAATCACACTGTTTGGTATTATGCTTATATATTTCCAGCCATCCAGTTCGGAAGTGACAAAAGATACTGTTATCCTGTCCCTCCCAAGCTTGCCGGAGTAGTTCCCTTCTTTTTTATTAAAGGCTTCATCGAGTGTATTTGCATCTTTCAGGCTGTCATACCTTTTACTGCTTGAATTCGCGTTGTATGATATGATTTGCCGGATATTGTTTACGATATATATTTCCAGTTCACTTTTTTTTATGATTGAACTCATAATATCCCTGAGATACTTCTCGTCGATATTGATGAAGGCATAGGCATCGGGGTCATAACTGGTCTGTGGTATAGGCTTTACAACGGTTATGGCATTTATCTCCTTGCCGGTTTTCTCATCCGGTATTTTCCTGGAAGGTATCCACAGCGGCCCCGGTCTGGTATTCCTTATTCTTTGGATTATATCCCTGTCAGAAAAGTCATCTGTGTCAAAAACCCCTCTGTTTACCATAAATACCTTTTGCTCTTTTATGTAAAAAATATCTATCGAATGGATGTAACTGTTCAGAACAAGTATATTGTTCAGATTCTCAGTTGTTTTCATCTGCATTGGAAAGTCCTTTTTATAATAATAATCCATGAAATTCGATATGTACGGGTCAAAGGACATCTGCTGCAAGGACTTGTCCACCTGATTCAACAGGATGTCGATGGACTTGTTCAACTGAATCAGCGTATTATGGTTCGATTCCCTGGTTTCTTCTGACAGGACGGATGAAGAGCGCATGTACAGTAAAGTTCCTATAAACCCGGTGGCAAGCAGATTAACAATTATGAAATATGCAAAAAACTTCCCGAAACGTCTTACCTGCCCAGTCCAGTTCAATAAATGCATGTACAGCTTCCGAGGCATAATATATCCCCACTTCCGGCTATTTATGGTGTTGGCTTGCACTCTTCGAAAAACAGCTTCATGTATATGTGATAACTATACCAATATTTTAATAGTATTTCAACAATCCCGAACTCGCTGCCGTTGGTGGACCAAAGCCCAAAAAATCCCACCTGGAGGTGGGATTTTTATGGACATTCATCAGTTCAATATGTGACGTTATTTCCCATATGTCTGCTTATAAGCCTCGACAGCTTCCTTTGCAATGTCGTCCCCGCCTTCTGCCTTGAAGGATTTGACAGCATCATCAAATATTTTTTCGAAATCCTTTTCAGGTGCTACAAGCATTTTTGCAAGTGCCTCCTCCCATTTCTTTCCCAGTATCGGGCTCTGCTTGTCAAACACAGGAGTTGGAACATTCAATACGGGGAAGGCATACTTTATCTTTTCCCCTGTCAATGTTTGTTTTACAAACTCATCCCGGTACTTTTCAGGGAAGTCCTTCGCCAGGTTTTTCAAATATGTCGGATAATCATCAGAAAACGGTTTGGTAAATGCCAGGTACTGGGGCTCTATCCAGGGAACCCTGGAAGTGTACTTGGCCTGATCCACGGGCTTTGGCACGCCATTTACCGTGGTGTAATCAGTACTCTCGATGCCGAGATTGGCTACCATATAACCTTCAGGACTTGCCATCCAGTCTATATACTTCATTACAAGCTCAGGATATTTTGTTGTTTTGGGCGAAAAGAACCTGTAGGCATATTCTGTTCCTCTGAAGAACATTATAAAGTTTTCCTGGCTTTTGTCCTTCCATGGGAATGCAGGTATCAGTTTTGCATCCGGTATATTCTGCTGCAGCTTGTCATATATTCCTCCGTATGCACTGTGATAAGGCCAGTGCCCATATGCTATGAAGGCTCCTACTTCCCCACGGATAACCTTCTGCTTGAAAAGGTTTCCATCCTTGTCAAGAATGAATTCCCCCAGGAGTTTTTCATTATAAAGCTTGTTCAAAAACCTCATTGCATCCTTTGATTCCGGCCACAACTGAGGAGGTGTGACAATCCTTTCCATTGTAGGGGCGTCCTTTACAAAGGCAGGCAAAACAGATGTAGCCCAACCATAGAGTGATGAGGATTCATAGAAGGTAGGCTGCAGTGCAACTCCCTCCATGGCAAAAGGCACCAGTTTGTCCCCTACCTTTCCCGGGTCCTTCTCCTCGAATTGCTTTATCACATCGTAAAATTCGTTGATACTCTGGGGCTCCTTCAAACCAAGCTTATCCAGCCAGTCCTTCCTGATCCAGGTGGCATCTGCATAATTGGGAGTTTTATGAACGAATGTATATATCTTCTTGTTGAACCTTCCCACATCTATATCCTGTGGCCTGTACAGCTTTTTGATGTTGCTGCCGTACTTTTCATAAAGGTCGGTAAAGTCCACCAGCGCATTATTCTTAATATATGTATTGAGAAGAGTAATGTCCCTGGTAGCACAGATATCCGGTGCTTCGGATGCGGCAAGCATGGTAGCCATTTTCTGGGCTTCCTGTGCTCTCGGAATGGGAATCCATTTGATCTTGACACCTATTTTCGCACCTTTTTCATTTACATACTTGGTCCACCAGTTCTCTTCTATGTTTCCCTGGTCAGGCGGTACTGTACCTCTGTCCCATGCAATCTGCGTGAGCTCCACGATTTTCTGCGGAGCGTCGGAAGCACCGGAACTCTGGCCGGTCTTCTTATCGCTGCTGCCGCACCCGGCAAAAATACCAGCTAAAGTGGACAGCATTGCAGCATAAGCAATAATCTTTCTTGCTTTTCTCATTTGATCTCCTCCTTTTTTAAATCAGTTTGAGTTTGACCTTTCATAAAATTCACAGACAATGCCATCAACCCTTCAACGCTCCTATGGTAACTCCCTTGATGAAATACTTCTGCAGCCAGGGATATACGAACACTATAGGCAGAACAGTAACAAACACTGTTGCGCCTTTCAGGTTTTCCGGTATGAGCAGGCTTGCCGCAGAGGCATCCGCTGAATTGGCAATGTTGTCTGAAAATATGTTCAAAACCTGGTATAGTTTTATTTGCAGAGTATACTTTTTTGGGCTTTGAATATATATCAAAGCATTGAAAAAAGTATTCCAGTAGCTTACGGCATAGAATATTGTAAGGGTTGCAATCACGGGCAGTGAAAGCGGTATTATTATCCTTGCCAGAATACCGAAATTGGAGCATCCCTCAACCTTTGCCGCTTCCTCCAGCTCCACCGGAAGGCTTCTGAAATAACTGATCATTATGATGAGCAGGAATGTATCAATCACGCCCGGAAGTATCAGCGAACCCATCTTATTTGTGAGCCCCACACTCTTAACCAGGATGTAAGTAGGTATCAGGCCGCCGCTGAAATACATGGTGAATACTATGAGCTTCAGAATAAAATTCCGTCCCTTAAGATCCCTCCTGGAAAGCGGGTAAGCCGTCAAAGTGGTCATGATAATGCTTGCCGCAACCCCTGATATCGTAAGCTCTATTGTGAAAAGCATCGCGTCCCTGATGCTTTTATCCTTCATAAGCGCCCTGTAGGCTTCAATGGTAAACCCCCTTGGAAACAGTATGACCTTGCCCTCGAGAATCGACTTGGCATCACTGAGCGACATGGCGAGTGTGTAAACCATGGGGTAAAGGAACATAATGCAAAGCAATATCATGCATAGTGCGTTTATATATGAAAAAAGCTTGTAATACTTTGAATTTCCAATCTTCATCATTTTGTCCCACCTCCGAAAATACCCTCTTCTCCAAGCAGCTTGGCAAGATAATCTGCCGAAAGCAGCAGCATGAAGTTAACCAGCGACTGAAACAGGCCCACGGCTGTTGTAAAGCTGTAACGGGCTTTTACCAGACCCATTTCATATACATAGGTGCTGATTACAGAGGATATGTCATTAACCAGAGGATTGCCAAGGAGGTATGGCTGTTCAAAGCCTATCGACATTATCTTGCCGATATTCAGGATCAGAATTATTACAATTGTACTTTTTATTCCCGGAAGGGTAACATGCCACATACTTTTGAAACGGCCCGCACCATCAACGGCCGCAGCCTCATATAATGCAGTATCTATGGAACTCAGTGCTGAAAGATAAATGATAGCAGCCCATCCCATATCCTTCCATACACTTGAAAAAATATAAATGAACAGCCACCAGCCTTTTACCGTAAGAAAATTGATCTGTTCCAGGCCAAGGGATTTAAGCATTACGTTTGCAAGGCCTGTGTCCTTCGTCGTAAAGGCAAGCATCAGCCCATACAGTATTACCCATGAAATGAAATGCGGCAGATAGGATACAGACTGTACAAACTTTTTGAACTAATTGTTCTTGATTTCGTTAAGGAACAGGGCAAAAACTATCGGCAGCGGAAATGCCACCAACAAAGACAGGAAATTCAACCTGATTGTGTTTCTTAGGGCTTCCCAGAAACTGCTCTCTTTGAAGACCTCCCTGAAAACATCCAAACCAACCCACGGACTGCCAAATACGCCAATCATGAAATTGTAATCCTTGAAAGCCATAAGGATCCCGTACATGGGCAGATACTTGAATATAAAATAAAAAGCAATCGCCGGTACCAGCAACAGATAAAAATCATAGTTTTTTATAAAATATTCCAGTTTGCCGCCCTTTTTGGCCGAAGTACCCAACTGCCCCGTTTGTAATTGCCGCACAGTAAATGCTCCTTCCCTTACGCTATGAATCTATAGTAATCATAACCGCAGAAGAAACAGAAATGCAATTCTATAATTTTAAGATTATTTAACAAAACAATTATTTGAAGAGTACCCACTTATTTTTTTTACCCTGCCCGGAATTGATATGTTTCCGGCAAAGTCAAAAGCTCTTGCTTCATAGGTTATTCCGGATGAACCCGGTTTCTTTGAAAGAACATCCATATATGTCGTAACGGGCCCTTCTCCACTTCCGCCATAACTTCTCTGTACTTCGGTACGGAAAACCGGAATACCGTTCCTGTACAGTATATAGCCACAAACCCCTATATTGTCCTTTGCAGGTGTCCAGCTGATCTTGAAACATTTCTCATCCAAACGCTCGATTTCCACGGTTTCAGGTGCATCCGGCCTTTGACAGTCAAGTTTTCCTGTCCTTACGTAATCAACATAGGTCCTGTGATATCCGGGGTTTATATTATTAGGGCTGTAATAATGGCTGTATGCAAAAGTGACCAAATTATCAACATAAGGCTTTTCATTTTCCATTTGTCTGATAAACCTGCCTACAGGAGCACTGCTCCAGGTCTTATGATCAAAACACTCGGTATTTGCCCAGAGCAATAACCCGGGCTTTTTATCCACTGCTCTTCTGAATGCGGCAAACCACCTGCCCACATCTTGGAGACCCACTCCTCCGCCTCCCACACTGTCCTGCGGACAGAAGACATCTCCGTCACCAAGGCCGGTATGTTTGAACAGGTACGCCCAGCCGTTCCCGTATCTTCCGGGGCATGCATAGGCCAAGTTCATAAAGGGTGAAAGCATGAATGGGAGACGTTCATGGTGCTCACTGAGGAAATCCAGCTGGATGCTGATTGCCTTTGCCAGAATTTTAAACTGCTTTTTTGATTTAAAATTCATATTATCCACTTCGTACATCCAATACCAGCCGTAGAAGGCCCCTGGATATCTGTAGTGGTAGAGCCTGTACAATTCGTCTGCAATCATGTTGTCCCTCTGCATTTGAGCAAAAAGCCATTCAGGATCACTTGCTGCTTTTTTCCACCATTCCTCATTAAAATTGATACCGAGAAAAACCTTCATCCCAGCAGCTTCCGCATTTCGAAGGAGTGTGTCAATGATATCTTTTTTTGTAAACATGCTGCAATCCGGTAAATTTGTCGGATATGCCGTCTTTATCACGTTGCCTTCGGTAAACGCAGTGCCCATAACAATCAGATAATGCATTCCGGCTTCCCTTAAAAAATAGAATTCCTTCAGCCACTTTGCGTCATCCCATTCGCCGGTCATGTCCAATTGAATAAAAGTCCCATCTGCCGTGGGATATGATGACCCCTTTCCGGGCTGATGGGATTTTAAAAAACTGTTAAAGCTCAATTGCAAAAGTTTGAATAGCTTGCCTGCTTTATTTTTGAATGACATATCATATACTCCCCGTATGCCGTAACCTTCGTTTATGGCAACCGTTCCTACAGTATTCATATGTCATCCGTTGTTTTTATATGTTACCGTCCATAGGTTCACTTCTCTACAAAACCTACCGCCCGCACCGGTGAAGCCGACCCTTCCCGGATCATAAGGGGAAGCGCCATGAAATACGCCCTTGTACTCATCTTATCCAGGTTATTAAGGTTTTCAATAATCGGTATGTTGTTGCCTAGCAGCGTGTAATGACATGGAAAATCTACCGTATTGCAAACGTCGGCAGCCAGAGTGTCAACTCCAACCAGCTTCACCTTTTTATCCAGCAGGTATTCGGCTGCAGTCCTGCCAACACCAGGCCAGTCAGAGGAGAATTCAGTGTCGTTGGGCCTCTTGTTCCAGAGCTTGGACCAACCGAAATAAAAAAACACAGCCTCGTCCTTTTCAATTGCTCCATTTTTGTTTTCCCAATCCACTATATGCTCTTTTGTAACTTCTCCCTTCTTAGGCAGAAATGAAACGTCCAACGTCCTGCAAACAGCAAGAAAGGTTGCCGCCGGCATTTCATCTATCCAGGTATGGCCCTTCCCTTCCCTGATAAAGTGGGCCGGGGCATCAATATGCGTTCCGTTATGTTCATTTATGATTATTTGGTATGTAGTCGCCCTGTCCCCATGCTCATAAGAGTTCCAAAGTGTATGGAAATACTTTGAGTGTGTCGGCCAGGCAGGCATGTGTTCTTCAAAGGGATGTGACAGCTCGATGATTTTTAGCCCTGATAGGGCATTACACAATAAATCCAGGTTTCCCATAATGTACACCTCATATGCTTTTCATTTTGTATATTTTTTACCGTGCATTACACTCCGGCAAATCCTGCTGATAATATTCTATATCATTTTCAACTCCCATTTCCATATAAATTTATTCTGAGCATACATATTGAAGCCCCTTATCATATTCTTAAAAACGGGCACGACCTTGCTGCGCTCCCACTTGAGCTGTTATGCGGAGAGGCGGTTGTTCTTGACTTAAAAGGCCTCCCCGGGAAAAGTGCAATTTCGGCAAAACAGGTGGACGAGGCAGCAAAAAAAGCAGGCGGAATCAGGAAAGGCGACATTGTACTTTGCAGCCTGGGATACGCAAACTACTACGGAACTCCCGAATACAGCCAGGCTCCATATTTCTCGACCGAAGCCATCAATTGGCTGGCTGCCTCCGGTATGAAGCTTATGGG
>CALMWN010000352.1 GCA_937873555.1 uncultured Clostridia bacterium | reverse complement strand
TAAAATTACAATATACATCATAATACATAAGAAGAATCAAAATACTGAAACAAGTGACCAACTCAAACGAAAGAGTGATGTTATGTCAGTTTCTGCAGAAGCTAACGAACTCGGTTTTGACATTGAAAAGGCAAGGAAAAATGCAGGTACCTACAGCCGCTCTACAGGTATTGAGTGCTTTATCATTGATTCAAAAGGTGAATTTCTCTACCAGTCAGGCTGTAACAGTGATTTATGCAGGCTCTGCAGAAGCATCCAGTCAAAAGCGGATACACAGCCGGTCTGTGCAAATGTACATCTATACGGCAGCTACCAGGCTGAAAGGTTTGGTGGAAAGTATGTGTTCTTCTGCCCGATAGGGCTGGTGCACTGGGCTTCACCAATATCCACCGGCAACACTTTCCATGGTGCTTTTATCGCAGGCCCCGTACTTATGATAGATCCTGAGGAGTTTTTACTTGAGGACCTCATAAGAGAAAACGGTATCACAGGTGAACAGTTGAAGAGTCTTAGGGAACATGTGCGCCATGTCCCCGTTATACAGCCTGATAAAGTTAACAGCCTGTCCGAACTGCTTTTTATCGTAGCTTCCGGAATTTCGGTTAACAAGTCTTCAAAACATGATGAACAAAGGCTTTACCATGAAATTCAGGCGCGCATTTCAGAGTCAGTACACCATATTAAGCTTTCAGAAGATAAGGAAAGTGAAAAAATAAATTATCCGTTCGAGAAGGAAAAGGAGCTTTTATCCAAAATAGCCCTTGGAGATAAACCTGCCTCACAAAAAATTCTTAATGAAATATTGGGTTATGTCTTCTTCTCATCAGGTAAAGACTTTGAAATAATTAAAGCCCGGATACTTGAACTTGTTGTTTTACTTTCAAGGGCTGCCGTTGAAGGGGGTGCGGACTCGGAAGAAATTTTCGGTCTGAACTATAAATATCTTTCGGATATCCATGATTTTAAAACAGTTGAAGAACTTACCTTCTGGCTTTCGAAAATAATGGCAAGGTTTACCGATTGTGTATTCAATCTGGCCGATGTACGTCACAAGGATACAATTTATAAAGCAGTTGATTATATAAAGAGAAATTATATGGGTAGGATAACTCTTGAAGATGTTTCAAATTACATCTATCTGAATTCCTCATACTTCAGCAAAATCTTCAGGAATGAAATGAGATGTACTTTTGTTTCATATGTAAATAAGATGAGGATTAGTGCCAGCAAAAATATGCTGCTGGATAGTTCAATACCGCTGACAGATGTGGCCAATTTAGTTGGTTTTGAAGACCAAAGCTATTTTACAAAGGTTTTCAAAAAGGCAACAGGCGTAACCCCGGGGAAATTCCGGGAATCCAGAGGATAACAATACCTTTTCAAAAGCCCGGATGAATTATTTTCTATCCGGGCTTTTGAATTTTATAAATATCTGACGGACATCAGGTTATTTTGCCTTATCCCTTTTCAGTGTCCGAGTCCTGCACTTTAACCTGGCAATAATTGCCGAATGCCGGAATCAGTACCGGGTCTTCAATGCCTTTTAAGAAACTGCTTGATTTAAAGCTGTCTTCAACTTTCATATATGCCTGACTTCTTGGGTTGTTTTCCATTCTGTCCGTTTTTTCCGTTCCGCAGTAGTGTGCCCCGAACAGGTCTGCAAGAAGGAAATCCTTTCTTTTCAAGCCTTTTTCGTCATACAGGGAAGTTTCATAGGACGCTATAAGTCCACCGCCCATAGATACATACTGCTTGATAATATCTACATGCTCATCCGGCATCAATGCCCCGTTAGGAATAATCAGAAGCTTAAGATTCTTAATCTTTTCAAGACTGAAATTCATATCCGGGATGAAATTGAAGTAAACTTATGAATTAATTATATTTAAACAGCCATCAGAAATAAATGAACAATATTTTATCAAATATGTACAAATTTTATCTTTACCTGAAGCAGATCTAAACCTTGATGATTTCTTAACTCCATGAAACGTTTCACGATTATAGCCGATATCTTTAATAGATAATTACAGAATAAAAAATTAATGGTCAATATTTGACAATGCACACTCAAATTTCGATAAAGAAAAAAGCGTAAAATGACATTACATTTCCCGTAAGGTCATTCTACACTTTTGCAGTCTGATTCAAAGCTTTTTCGGTTTTATATTCAGCTTACATCTATCATGTCCAGATACCTGTGCCCATGCTCTTCAATGAAGCTTTTGCGGCCCTGGAGGTTGTCACCCAGCAGAAGGTCGAAAACCTGCTCCGTCCTTTCAATATCATCCGGTATTACTTTAATCAGCCTTCTGGTCTCAGGGTTCATAGTGGTTTGCCACATCATTTCGGGTTCATTTTCACCAAGTCCCTTTGAACGCTGAATGGAGTACTTTCCATCCAGTTTCGAAACAATTGAGTTTTTCTCCTTGTCCGAATACGCAAAATACGATTTGCTTTTGGCGGTTATCTCAAACAGGGGCGATTCTGCAATATAAACCTTTCCCTCATATATAAGTGACGGTATCAACCGGTAAAGCATGGTCAGTATCAGTGTCCTTATCTGAAAGCCGTCTACATCCGCATCTGTGCAGATTATTATCTTGTCCCACCGTAAATTGTTCATATCGAAGGTATTAAGGTCCTTATTATGCTTGGACTTGATTTCTATACCACATCCAAGAACTTTAATCAGGTCCACTATTATTTCATTTTTAAATATGCTTTCATACTCTGCCTTAAGGCAATTCAGGATTTTTCCCCTTACCGGTATTATTGCCTGGAACTCCGCATCTCTTCCGAGTTTGCAGGCACCAAGCGCCGAATCACCTTCCACGATATATAGTTCCCGCCTGTTGATGTCTTTCGAACGGCAATCCACAAACTTTTTCACCCTGTTGGAAATATCCACTGTGCCGCTAAGCTTCTTCTTTATGTTAATTCTTGTCTTCTCCGCAGTCTCACGGCTTCTCTTGTTGACCAGTACCTGATCGATTATTTTTTCGCTTTCGGTCTTGTTTTCTATGAAGTATATTTCCAGATGCTGTTTAAGGAAGTCAGTCATGGCATCCTGAATAAACTTGTTTGTTATTGACTTTTTCGTCTGGTTTTCATAGCTGGTTTGCGTGGAAAAGGAATTGGTAACCAGGATAAGGCTGTCCTGAATATCGGCGAAGGTTATCTTTGCTTCATCCTTGTTGTACTTGTTCCTGGCTCTCAAAGCCCTGTCTATTTCATACACAAAAGCACTCTTGACAGCCCTGTCGGGAGCACCTCCATGCTCCAGATAACTTGAATTGTGATAGTATTCCAGCATGTTTATTTCATTATTGAAGCAAAAAGCTATCTGCATTTTAACCCTGTACTCGGGCTTGTCCTCACGGTCTCTTCCTTTTGCAGAGGCTTCATAATACTGCACTTCGGTGAAGCACTTTTCCAGGCTGATTTCTCTTACATAATCCGTAATGCCGTTCTGATAGCAATATTCATAGTCCTGCCCCGATTCCTCGTCATACAACTTGAAGGTCAATCCGGCATTGACTACAGCCTGCTTTTTAAGAGTGTTTTGGAAGTATTCCAGGGAAATATTTATGTCAGTGAAAACATCAATGTCCGGTTTCCATTTTATAAGTGTGCCGGTACTCTCATACTTGCATTTTTCTTTTTTAAGGCCTCCAACATTTTCACCCTTTTCAAAATGCAAATCATATCTGAAACCATCCCTGAATACGGTTACATCCATATATTCCGAACTGTATTGTGTTGCACAGCTTCCCAGACCGTTTAGGCCCAAACTGTATTCATAATTTTCACCTGTATTGTTTTTGTATTTACCGCCGGCATAAAGCTCGCAGAATACAAGTTCCCAGTTGAACCTCTGTTCTTTTTCGTTATAATCAAGAGGTATGCCCCTGCCGAAGTCCTTTATCATCACAGACCTGTCGGAATATCTGGCCACCTCTATATAAGTGCCGTAACCTTCCCTGGCCTCGTCAATCGAGTTTGAGAGTATTTCAAATACAGAGTGCTGGCATCCTTCAATGCCATCCGAGCCAAATATGACGCCCGGACGGAGCCTTACCCTGTCTGCACCTTTTAACGATGAAATACTGTGATTGCCATAATCGGATTTTCTTTCAGACTTTGTCATTAGTACCTCCGGAAACACTATACTTGTAATCTTCAATTATATTATTCACCAAACTGGTGTTCGTGTCAAGCCGGGTTTTTCTGAGCAGGCTTTATTGTCACCCATGACAGCAACGCAGACAGACATCCAATCAAACCAATGAGCAGGAATCCCTGTGACAAACTCGCCATGTCACCTATGAGCCCCATAAGAACCGGTCCGGCGAACATACCCAATCCATAGATTGCCTGGAAAAAGCCCATGGCAGTCGCACGCCTGCTTGCAGGCATGTCCTTGATACTAAGCCCCATAAGCGACGGAAAGGTCAGGCCTCTTCCGATTCCTGCAAAAACCTGAGTCACAAGCAGAAGCCAGAAGTTACCTGTGAATGGAATGGTGACTGTAAAAACTCCCATAAGTATAAATCCCCAGGCAGCAACCATTTTCTCTCCAAACATCCTTGTGAGGTGTTTGCTTCCAAGCAGGGATGCAAAGGCCGAAGGCAATGAGGAGAAAACCGTCAGCAGTGCCATGTCAAGCTTTGAAGCACCCATTGCTTTTGCATATACCGGTGTAAAGCCGTATACCGTTGCAAAGGTTATAACCTGTGATAAAATCGCCAGCGAAGACACTGTGATCAGTGTCCTGTCCTTCGCAACGCCCAGTATTTCTCTTGGCGTTATCTTGGTAGCACCTTCCTCGAATTTCTCAACAATGAAGAATGACAGAGCAAGCCCCAGCAGTGCAGCTGCAGCCCCAAGCGCAAACGGTGATTCCCAGCTTACCTTTTCACTCAACCATCCCCCTGCGAACATACCGAGCATTTGTGCTATGTTGTTGAGAAAACTGAGTGTCCCGATAGCTTCAGTGGACTTCTCATGTTTATAGTAGCTTGTGAACAGAACGGTAAAATCCACCCAGGTCGCGGCAGCAGCCCCTGCAAGTGACCTGAAAACAAGTATCAGTGTCAGGTCCTTTGAAAGCCACAAACCTACACCGCTTAAAAGAGTAAAAACCATACCGAAATTGATAAAAAGCCTTCTTTTATGAATCCTGTCCGACACTACCCCGACAGGTATTCTGAGAATCATTTGAGTGAAACCGTAAGAACCGACGATTATTCCGGCCATCTTATGGGATGCTCCAAGCATTTCAACATATGCCGCCAGGATTGGTACATATGTATACATTGAAAACCAATAGAGCAGGGTTAAAATGCAAAACAAAGGTATCCGGTACTGTTTCTGCATATCTGTCTGTAACATGATAAACCTCCAAAGTACATTAATAACTCCGGGTATTAATTTGTCCAAAAACATTATTTCACTCGTCGACCCGTTATGTCAAGTTTTTTATACCATAAGAAATTGCTAGCAGAGTGTAACGGAGAATGTCAAAGGGACTTCAGGCCTCTTAGCTGCCGTATATTTCCTCTTACACCCTATATCACTGACAATGACATACTCACTATAAAAATTGACCCGAGGGCCCGGTCTGTATACCCTCTTGCAACATACTCGGACAGGCGGAGGCTCAACCAGGACTTTGTGAAAAATGTACGCCGTGTTTTTCAGGCGCTTATCAAGGATGACGAAATTAAAGAGTTTATTGTGAAATTATCAGGTATCCTGGACGATTACAGCGATTTGAGAAGCACATTCGACAAAAATTCAAGATAGGAACCGGAATTGATAAGGATAAGTCGGATATTCAACCTTCCAGCCTTCTAATAACAGACTTCATGACCTCATCGAACGGCATGGACCCTATTTGTTTCATAATTTTATCCAGTTGTGTTTCCTGCCTGAGATTTCCAACCAGCACAATTTCCACATGCTGATCTCTTCCCACAAGAATGGAATCCACTTTCATGACTCCTCCAAGGAAGCCGGCGATTACAAGCGCCTGGGCAGGAGTTAAGCCGGGTATGCCATTACCCGGGCCGGAACCTGTATTCATATTTCCCTGGCCGTTGCTTTTGCCGGTATTATTTGAGTTTTGTCCTCCCGGCTGTCCAAAAACCTGATGCAGGAGCGAATCGAAATTGTCCGCAGAAAACATAGGAGTCCCTCCAGAATAATACTAGCCTATGATAATAGGTGGCTGTGCTGCTCCCCGTGATAGCAGCCCCGAACTGAACAAAGCCACCATTGCAATGACTATGGTCAATAATAAGTAATGTTTAAAACAATCCATATTGTTCGCATTTGTCAAACTTGATGTACTGCAGGACTTACCTGATATGTTCAATTTGTTCAACTCCCCGGATAAAGTATTAAAATCCTGATTGCATAAACTTAAGCAGCAACTATTAGTATTATATTAATCAATGCGGCAGTTGTGACATTTCACAGTCATATACATATGAAGGTAGTAACTGTAACACAATACATTGTTTTTCATATTATGTTAGTAGGTCGACTTAAATGATTATGTAAAATTTATAATTCAAGAGGTGATTGTAATGTCAGAAAAGAGAGGATTCTTTGGAGGATTTGATGATGCTACCATCCTGTTCTTTATCATCATTTTCCTGTTATTGTTCTGGGGCTGCACAGGTCCTGTATGTGATAACTGATACCTATTAAATACCTGAATTTCACTTATTGGGAACATAGTGGAAAAGAGCCATGAATACTGCTTTTCATGGCTCTTTTCCACTATGATGACATGTTTTATAGGCTTCCTTTCAACCCAATGCTTTCTGCAGCTTCCTGCATACCCTTTATGGTCTCATCCATGACTGCGTCCAGCTCCATTCCAAGCATAGCGGCTCCCTGCTCTATTATTTCCCTGTTTACTCCGGCAGCAAAGCCTTTTGTCTTCCACTTTTTCTTAACTGATTGAACAGTCAGGTCAAGTATGCTTTTGCTTGGCCTCATTATAGCCGTGGCTGCAATAAGTCCCGTCAATTCATCTATTGTATAAAGAACCTTCTCCATTCTTTCCTCGGGCTTCACATCGGAGCAAATACCCCAGCCGTGGCTCACTATTGCATGGATATAGTCCTCTGGCCATTTTCTTTCCTCCAGTATTTCCTTCACCTTTTTACAGTGCTGCTCAGGGTACCTCTCATAATCCAGGTCATGAACCAGCCCTATGACAGCCCATTTTTCCGTATCTTTCTCGCCAAAAAGCCTTGCAAAATGCAGCATCACTGACTCTACGGCCAGTGCATGGCGAATCAGGCTTTCATTTTCATTGAACTCCCTTAAAAGCTCATATGCTTCCTGGCAGCTTGGTATCTTGGTTTCCATAGCTTGAACCTTCTTTCGTAATTATAAATTTCCGTTCATATTCTTCATAATCGGTCATGCAGGGGGGAATGCCCCCCTATGAGAGACCAAGCCCCTGCACCCCCAATACTTGATTTTACAGTTCTATTTCTATAATATCCAAACAATAACCAAAAGTAAAGCTGCCTGATCGATGTACATATTTTTCGCATATCGACCGGTGGTTTGGCTGTTATGCATTCCTTATCCTGCATACCCTTGCAACGGAATTTGCCGCTTCCATACCGGATTGCAGCGCGCCCTGCATCCACCTGTGTTTCGCCGACACGTGCTCGCATGCAAAAAAAACATGGATATGATATTCCGGAAATGCACTGGCATATGATAACAGTCTTTTCTGCTCCGTATTGTAAAAACATAATGCTCCTCTGAACCAGGGCTCATTGTTCCAGTTTAGAATAAATGAGTCCGCAACAACAGTATCAAGGTATCCCCTTTTTAAGCCATGTACCATTTCCACTTCCCGTTTGATTTCTTCCATGCGCAGTCTTTCAGGTTGATTTGCCAGTCTTGTCGTTTCAAGGTTGAAGTTATATGAAGCCAACAGTGCGCCGGGCTGCCTTGCAAGCTCTTTACCGGTATTTTCAACGGGCTGCGGCATATATGACGGGTTATATCCCGGGACAAGATTGACTCTCCCTGTACAACGGCTTACATGATCTGAAGGATAGACCACCTGGGTAATTGGAAGATCGGTAAATGACACTCCTCCGATAATCCGTTCGCCGGGGCCGCCTTCTTCCCAGAAGCGGTGCCTGCACATAAGGTAAGCTTTTTGTGCCGGTATGTAGTCGACTTCTTTGATTGCCTGCATTTTTATGTCGCTAAATAACGGCTCAACCTTAATTGTCCTTAGTACGGAAAATGGTATCGTACAAATCACATAATCGAATTGGTCGTATAATTGCCGCGGACTTTCCTTATTCCTGTAAGCCAGAGCAACCTTACAGGTATCTCCGTTCCAGCGGATGCCTTCAACCCAGTTACCTCGCCTAAACCGTACATGTCCTGGTATCTGTACCGGCATGAATCGATGAGGGCTTCCTGAATTCCGGCCTGTAAGCGAGTTGAAAAATGCCAGGGGAAGCTTTGCGATACCGCCGGGTATTTCGTATAAAAATGAAAGATCTACCGAATATACCTCCTGGATATAGTCAATATAGCTTTTATACATGTTTTCTCCGGCAAGGGGAGAAAAATTCTCAAGAAGGCTTATTGCATCCTGGCTCAAGTCCGTTGACTCAAGCATCCTGCGGCTGCTGCAGGCGTCCCAGGAGAGTGTTGAAGGTATATAAAAGGGCTTGACCTGTAGTATTTCACTTCTTGCATCCGGCGAAGTCCGTAACAAATGACTGTCGAAAGCACGATATGTAAGATTCTGCCAGGATATGCCCCTCTCCCATGGAGCCATATTATACCTGGGGTAGATGTATTTCATCACATTCCTGCCTTCAGGATCGTTTCTGACCCTGATGTTTCTCAGATATATCAAGGCATTCTCATTCACCTGGATGAAGGGCCTGGTATCCAGTCTGAACAGGTTGATATAGTGCCAGGTGGTTTCATGTGTTACCGGGATACGCATGGGGCCCATTTCACCATAAAGAGTCTTTTCACGGTTGAAATAATGGGTGTAGACCCTACCCCCGATACGGTCTTCAAGTGCATCAAAAACCGTTATGTCAAAACCAAGCTTCCTAAGCTCGAAAGCGGCCGCCAGGCCTGACAATCCGCCCCCGACTATTCCCACTCTGATATCACCGTATCCGCCCGGTTTCGCAAAAGAAGTTATATCAGGTGGCGGCGATGTCAACTTGAAGATGTATTCAAAATCCTCAATCCTCCCCTTTTGTTCCAGAGCTACCCTTGCCAGCATGTGACGGTCATCGTTTGTAGGGTTGCCGGGCTGATACGGAATATCCGAGCCCAAACTGTTTATTCTCATCATCCTTACCCCTTTACAATTTGCAGGTACAAATACTGCCTGAAATATAATATGCAGAGGGGCTTTATTTTGTTTGACCTATCGCCTGATCAGGTTCCTTTCCAAATTCAATCGAAAAAAATTATATCAGAGCGCCTGTTGCAAGTCCACCTTGACATTGAATTACCAAGGAGGTATAGTTATTTTGTTGTATCGCTGTATCCAAGAAAGTTCACTTCCATGTGATTTATGGTTAGTCCCAGCCTATCTCCAAATATACTTATTTTTTGCAAAGGAGCTTGATTATGCAGTTTTCAGCCAATACAATCAAAGGCATCAATGAAATCTTTAAAACTGCCCATACTGAAGGCAGGAACTCGCTTTATGAATATGAGGTGTACCAGGTTTTGGACCGTATCGGGCTGGAAGTCCCAAGGTTTGTCTTTGTCCGGCACCCCGGAGAGGTAGATGAAAAACTCCTGCAGCAGTTCGGCCAGAACATTATAGTTAAAGTCGTTTCCCCACAAATTGCGCATAAGCAAAAGCTGGGTGGTGTTAAAAAAGTTGGTAAACATGACCCTCTGTTTGTACAATTTGTACTTACAAAAATGAAGGAGGAGGTTTTATCACATTTTGAGGATGAAAGCAAGCCGGATATCAAGGGTTTCCTTCTGGTCGAATTTCTTCCCTATACCCAGGCTCTCGGTTATGAGGTGCTCATAGGCTTTAAGGAGGATGTCTCCTTCGGACCTGTCATTACTTTAAGCAAAGGTGGGGATGACGCGGAATTCTTTGCGAAATATTTCAACCCGGCCAACCTTTTTCTCCCGCCTCTGGACTATGAAGCAGCTTTAAAGCTGGTAAACACCCTTAATATAAGGCATAAATTCAATCAGACGGGGCATCCTGAATACCTTGGCTTAATGGCAAAGGCAACTTCTTATTTAAGCTCGCTCTCCTACCATTTTTCATTTGTCTCTGTAGAAAGACCCGAGTATATAATAAAGGCTATGGATATAAATCCATTCGTAATTACTGAAGATGGTAGATTTGTTGCTGTCGATGGTTTTGCACAGTTCATATCTGCCTCAGATGAACAAAAGAAGGTCACTGAAGTCAATCTTCACAGCCTTGACAGCTTTTTCCGTCCTAAGGGAATTGCAGTCATAGGTGTTTCGGGTGATACCGGCAAATACAGTCTTGGAAGAGATATAGCAAATCTTTTGCACGACCTGGGCAGGGACGACCTGTATTTTATCAATGCAAAGGGTGGTTCCATCAGGTTTGATGAGGCCGAATACCCGCTATACAAGGATTTAAGCGAGGTTCCCGGAAGCGTAGATCTGGTTGTGTATGCAGCGCCTGCACAGTTTACGGTTGATTTCTTCAGAAGCTTGCAGGGCAGTTCCATAAAAGCTGTAATTCTGATATCGGGAATACCCTCCAATATAAAATATGCTGAATTTGCAGCAGCGCTGGATAAAGTTGTCCCTGAGGGTATAAGGGTTATCGGCCCAAACTGCATGGGTGTGTTCTTCGCTCCCGACAATAAATTGAAAGGACTCAACACCCTCTTTGTGGAAGAGGAAAGGCTTGAAATAAAATCCTCGGAGTTTAGCAATACAGTCCTTTTGACCCAAAGCGGAGCCCTTGCAGTAACAGCTATAGACAGGCTCAAGAATTCCAAACTTTTCAAATCTGTAGTAAGCTTCGGAAACAAATATGATGTCAAGATAACGGATTTGATACCTTACTTCGCAGCAGAGGAATCCATCGACCTTATATCCCTTTATGTTGAAGGTCTTGACGCGGGTGAAGGCAGGCAGTTTTTCTCCATAGCCCAAAACATAAACAAGCCCATAATAGTTTACAAGGCAGGCAGGACGGAAGCCGGAGCACGCGCAGCCGCTTCCCATACAGCTTCAATGTCCGGCAGCTACGATGTATTCAAGGCTGCATGCATGCAGGCCGGAGTGATACTGGCAGAAAACATAGAAGATCATTATGATTATGTAAAGGCATTTTCACTGCTTTCACATAAAATACCCTCCAGCAACAGGGTGGCAGGAGTAGTGAATGCCGGTTTTGAATCCACTGTCGGAGCCGATGAACTCAAAAATCTTTCCCAGGCACAGCTAAGCCCCGGGACGGTTGAAAAGCTGAACATGATAAACAAATACGGGCTTGTGGATACCTCTTCACCCTTCCTGGATGTAACACCCATGGCTGATGACAGGATGTATGCAGACTTCGTAGAGGTCATCCTTCAGGACGAAAATGTTGATTGCGTGTTTGTTGCAGTAGTACCGCATGCAGTAACTCTCAAGACTACACCGGAAACCTGCCGTGATTCCGACAGCCTTGCATGTCTGCTTGCAGAATTGGGCAGGAAGTACAACAAGCCCATGGTAGTGTCGGTAAATGCAGGAAGGTACTATCAGGACTTTGTGACGGTAATTGAAGAAAACGGCCTTCCGGTTTACACTGATATCCGTTCAGCCATAAAGTCCCTTGACAAGTTTGTTTCCTATCATATAAAGGCATAAAAAAGTGGCTTCGCCACTTTTTTTATGCCTTTATATCAATATCAATCCTCTAATCAAGTCCGATTATCTTTTTAAATTTCTCCATGGTCATGTTTTCGGTAATGGTATACCGGTTTATCTCAAAAGGGTTGGAATAGGGCTTTACCCTGCCCTCTTTTGTGGTAAAAGCCATCTTAAAGCCCAAATCCCTTAATATATCTTCGGTATGCTGGCTATATTGCCCATATGGATATGCAAAATAATCAGTCTTTAGCATTTCCCTGCTTTTCTCGAAGTCCTGTTTCACCTCCTGGCCGGGTTTCAATACCACAAAGCTTTTACCTTTGTCCATATAGTGCAAATCATAGGTATGATTTGCAAAATCAAACACATCCCTGCTAATGTTCAGCTCCTGCCAGCTCAGGAAAGGAAGCCTGTCAGGGTTGAACTGCTGCGGTACATCCTTTATTCCCGCCCCGATTAAGAATATTGCCGCATTAAATCCATACATCTTCAAGGTCGGATACGCATAAGTATAGTTGCTGAGATAGCCATCATCGAAAGTGATAAGCACACTCTTCTGAGGAAGGTTCATCTGCCCGTTTTCATACTTCTCCATCTCTGAAAGTGTAATTGTATAAAAGCCATTGTCGTAAAGCAGCTTCATCTGTTCATCGAAACTCTCCTTTGACATGACAGCCATGTTGTTTTTAAACAGTCTGTTTTCATCCTTTTTAAGTATGTGATGGTACAAAAGTACCGGTATATCTTTGGCAGCCGGTATTTTTTTTGTTTCCAGGCCGTAAAACACCCGCTCCTTCCTGTCCTGCTGTACAAAACTGTAAGCGCCGTAAGCTTTGAACTGCTGCGGGTCTTTTTTGTATTCCAGCATCCTTACTATCACAGTACAGGCTTCTGCCCTGGTTACAATATTCATGGGCTTGAATACAGGCTGTCCCTTGTCAAAATAGCCCCGGACAAGGTACTGGCTGAAAACGGTATTTACCCATTTTGACTGGTCGCTGTCGGTATCGCTGAAGACTCCCCTGCCATCCACGGGAGATAGCTTGAGGTATTTACAAAGCATTTTTGCCATGTCCGCCCTTTTCAGTCCCTGGTTGTATATGTAGCTTTCCTCTCCATCAATAATACCCATTTGTCTGGCTTTGTCCACATAGCTGTCATACCAGGGTATTCCTTCACTTTCAGGCCCGCTTCCCACCGACAGCAGCAGAAGTTTGAGGAACTCGGCAACCGTGATGCTTTTTTCCGGCATAAAGGTTCCGTCGGAGTATCCGTTAATGGCACCAAAGCCTACAAGCTTCGCAACGTCGGTTACAAACCAATCGTTGGCTTTTATATCGGTGAAATTCTTTATTGTGTAGCCGACCAGTTCTCCGACTTTTTCAACGGCAATTGATATATCCGGAATTTTTTGTGGATTTGACTTTATGACACTTGTAATTTTGTCCTTTTGAGCCTGTGATATTTGCATATCCACCATATTGACACGGGATACTTCCATAGTCACTACCATAAAAACTATCAATATTATTGCACATGTTTTGACAAACAGGAATTTCCCCATAAATTCTGAAGCCTCACTATTTTTTTGTAGGAAAGGAGTTTACATTCTCTGTAGAACTTTACAGTATGTAATATTGTTCTGATTAAAATTTGGTTCTGTTGTGGTACTAATCATATACGGAGTTATCTATGGTTTACATAATCATTATACTATTTTGCATTATTTTGTTCAAAGCATTTATATTCCTTCATTTCCATAAATGGCTGAAAAAAACAAGCAGCCTGGCTGCTTGTTTTTTACGGTATTGTCACTATTTCACAACATTTGCGAACCTCATTATTGATTCAACCGTCTGCTGAAGATCGGGCCTGCATCTAAGCCTGGCCTCTTTAAAAGGTACTGCTACACGGTTTATACTGAATACTGCATTTATTCCTTTTTCATAAACCTGCTCTATACCGTCACCAATGTCGCCTACAACTGCAATTACAGGAACCTTCTTTACTACCGCTCTCTCTGCTATTCCCATGGGCACCTTTCCGCGCAGACTCTGCCCGTCAATCTTTCCCTCTCCTGTAATTACCAGGTCGGCATCGGAGATTATATTGTCAAATCCGACCGTATCCAGTACAATCTTTATTCCTGACTGAAGCTTAGCACCTGCAAAAACCACAAGCCCTGCGCCAAGACCTCCGGCAGCGCCTGAGCCTGGTATTTCCTGTACTCTCATTCCGATTTCCTTTTCTATTATAGACGCATAATGTTTCAGGTTATTATCCAATAGCTCAACCATCTTTTCATCCGCACCCTTTTGCGGGCCAAAAATATATGCAGCTCCGGTTTTGCCATAAAGCGGGTTGTCGACATCGCAGGCTGCCAATATGGTACAGCTGTCGAGGCGTTTATCTCTGCCGGTCATATCTATACGGTAGAGCGAG
>CALMWN010000351.1 GCA_937873555.1 uncultured Clostridia bacterium | reverse complement strand
GCCTGATCTTTTGTCCATAGGTGCTGCCGTACAAAACCTTTTACTGGCAGTTCACGAAATGGGCTATGGTGCATGCTGGATGAATGAGCCGGCAATTGCTTCAGAAGAGATAAGTAAGATACTGGAGGTCCCGGCGGATTGTAAATTCATCAGTCTGATTCCTATAGGCATTCCTGCATATGTGCCGAGAGAGAAAAAACTGAAACCCTTCGAAGATATTTTTACAATAAAATAGTAAATGTCCGTATAAATTCATAAATCCCGCATATTAGCAATTTTATGGCAAAAGCCCGGTCACCCGGGCTTTACTGTTTATACGGAAATTGGACCCTGTAGTTTGTGAATACTTCAACTGTATCGGCTATTTGAGCTATTTGAGCCACATTTGCCTGATATTCACCGAGGTTGAACAACTCATTGAAAAATCTGGTGTGTAATTTCTGAATGCTGTTCCGGTTTTCTATCAAAAGACTGCGCAAATCATCACAGATTATTTCGTTTATCCCGGTCTGATAACTTATAAGGTTGTGTTTTTCAGTCAGGAGAATATCATTTAGCCTGTCCCTTACGTTAACATTGGCATCCTTTATTTTGGAAAGCTCACTTGAAACACTTTTGCCTATTTTTAAAACCCCTGCCTTTGAGGTTACCGTTGAATTTGTATCCATCACTGCAGCTGACCTCCTTGATTTTTATATACGCGGTCAATATGGTTTAATAAATTGGTATAATTCTGTTGGTGTACCCTTGCAGCCTCGAAAAAAAGCTGTTGATGCGGTGAATTATTCTCCTGGCAGCCGTATTGATAGCATTTCTTGGCAGCAAGCAGTTCCCAGGACATAAAATCATTCAAATAATTCAATTCCTTTATAGAGATATTTTTCATGGAACTCCTCCCGTATATAATATCTTGCAAAAGTAGTATCTGCATCTGATGCTTTTTTATTAAATTAGTTTTACATTGTTACGGAATTAATTTATGGAAATTTGCTTTGCAGATTTCCATCGGTTTTTATCCATGGTGCCAAGGATATCAGCTTTTCAAGTTGTGCTTGAATGCATATATTGCCGCTTGTGTCCTATCAGAAACATTCAGTTTTTTGAAAATATTCGATACATGATTTTTAACTGTTTTTTCACTTATGTATAAAGATTTTGCAATTTCCTTGTTGAGCATCCCTTCGGCAATCAGCTCCAGAACCTCTACTTCTCTGGTAGTAAGGTTGTTTTCATCAGTTTTATCCTTCTCATGAAGCGTAACCCTGTTGAATTCCTTGACAAGCTCTTTAGTCATATTTGGCTGTATGTATGACTGACCGTTATGAACGTTTCGTATCGCCTCAATCAGGACAATGGGCTCTGCATCTTTCAAAACATAACCTTCCGCCCCCATCTGCAAGGTTTTGAAAAGATACTCCCTGTCTTGATGAATGGTTAAAACTATAATCTTGAATTGATGCGAATCACTTTTCAATTCTTTTATCGCCTGAAGGCCATTTGTCCCCGGCATGTTTATGTCCATTAAAATAATATCAGGCATATGCTCTCTCGCCATTTTAACAGCTTCATCACCATTTAATGCCAAAGCTACAACCTTCATATCTTCTTCAAGCTCCAATATCTGCTTTAATCCTTGCCTTACCATCGAATGGTCATCAGCTATTAAAACCCTTATCTTATTCATCAAGACCCTCCTCTTCTTTTATCAGCGGTATTACAATATTTAGCCGGGTACCTTTGCCCGGTTGAGAACTGATTTCAAATTCTCCATCCAAAAGTTCGATTCTTTCTCTCATGTTGAAAAGTCCGAAACCTCCATTTATATCTGCGGTCCTGTTCTTCAATTCCTCAACTTTGAAGCCTTCACCGTCATCATATATATACAGCTTGAGCTTTTTATCCATAAACTCCAGGTTTACTGTGACATTCTGTGCCTTTGAGTGCTTATTTATGTTACTGATGGCTTCCTGAACAATTCTGAATACGGTAAGGGAAATCACAGGCTTTATATCATCATATACCCCTCTTGTTTTAAAAGAAACAGCAGTTCCGGACTCGTCCTGAAATGTCATGATATATCTTTGAAGTGTTGGTATCAACCCTAAATCATCAAGCGACATGGGCCGTAGATTATAAATTATCCTTCTTACATCCTGTAGACTCTCTCTTACAATTTTCTTAAGCTGTTTGAGCTCTTCTTTAGATTTCTCGACATCCACATCAATCAGCCTTTCACATATCTCAGCCTTTAAAACAACATTTGACATAGACTGTGCAGGCCCATCATGAATATCCCTTGCCACTCTCTGCCTTTCTTCCTCCTGTGCCTTTATAATCCTGAGCCCCAGATACTGCCTTTGTTGAATATCCTCCAGCTGACTGCTGAGCTGCTGCAAGTCGCCTGTCAGATACCCCAGCGCAACACCCACATGTGAAATCAGGTTGTCAGCCTTTTCAACGGTTTTATAGGCGTCTTTAATTCTTATCTCCAAATCATTTCTGCGCTTGATAAAATATTGCTCCTGCTCCCGCTTTACAGCAAGGTCTATCCGAAGATTGTCCGCTTTTTCATATATTTCTTTAAGCTCCTGTTGGTCATGCTTCTCAAAGTTCTTGTTTGCAAGCATCAGCTTTCTTTTGCTTTCCTTAAGTTGTGTTTCAATTATCTCAACCGTTTCGATAAGCTCTTTCACCTGCTGCTTTAATTGTTTAAGCTCTTCTTCCAGTCTCCTGCATTCTCTGCGGGCATTCTCCGCTATATCATAAATCTCGCTTTTGCTGGCATTTATTGATTCTATCGTTCTCTTTATAATTTTATCCAGTTTTGCGACATCCAACTTATAACTGGTCACAATCTTTCCTCCGCCATACGTTAAATATGTTAAAGAGCAATAGTTTATTATTCTACATTATTGTCCGCGAATCCTCTAAATGAATATAGAAACTACGTTTTTTTTTAAATTTATCAATAATTCCGTGGTACATATAGGACTAAAATCTTATTGACATCCTACCACAGCACTAGTATAATAAATACACTTCTGCAAATTTAATGTTACTAAGCTTTTACTTAACAGGTATGGAGTTTGGCATCATTAATTGCTCTCTTTTAATAACCCGGATAACAGGAAAAGCACCACTCTATAAAGTTTGTGAGGCTCGCCGCCTCACAAACTTTGGGATCACACATTATTAGTACTGAAATTGCCAGTTATTTTCAGTATCTTTTTCATCATAAATTCATATTATATCAAAGAGTAGTTATGTTAACATTATTTATGGAGGAAATGTGGATTCAAAAGTATATGCATTGCACAGGAAAACATCTTCAAAATGCCCGATATGCAATTCCCTTATGCATATGGTGTACTGGCACAATAAAACCAAAAGTTTGATGTGCCTGAAGTGTCATTTTGGCTATAATTATCAAACATGAACTGATTGTAAATGCTTTAAGATTAATGACAATTATTTTTATGGTATAATACAATAAATCTGTCCAGTTTTCTGCTTAGTTTCAGTATCAGGTTTTTATTCTCAGCACCTCTACACAAGGCTTGTTCCAATTCTTCCTTCAGAACAATTATTTTATATTTTATAATTTCACTCTTCTCTTTTGTCTTCACATTTTACCCCCACCGCATATTGTATGACAAGAATGTTTTACATTCTAGATATTGTGTTATTATAACTTTCATTACAAATTTTACATTATTTAAAGTTATTAGTCAAGTTTTCTATTAATTTTACAGCAAAAAATTTACAATTACCTGGCAGGTCATTTTTCCGGCCAAATATTAAAACCCTGTAATCCAAGATTACAGGGTTTTGGCTGCGGGTCAAGGATTTGAACCCTGACAGAGTGATCCAGAGTCACTTGTGCTACCATTACACAAACCCGCAAAGTTAAGACAAGGGATATTATAGCATGCTTCCTACATCATTGCAAGAGGTATATAAAGGAATTCACGGCAAAATCATGAACCCATATTTTCCCTAGCTCTTTACGAAGAGCTTTTTAAAAAATGCCGTTTCAGCATTCGTATTCGATGAAGCACCTGTAAGATTTGCTTTGTGGCCTTTGTTTAAAAGTTACAGACCGAAAAGTGCGTATGTAAAGCCAGATATTCCATTTCGGATATACCCCGCAATTTAGCTTTTTCTTGATTTTCTTCTATCTGTTCGGGTCTTTGACAGTTGAATAAAGAAAAAATCCATGAAAGCCTTGAAATAGGCTT
>CALMWN010000350.1 GCA_937873555.1 uncultured Clostridia bacterium | reverse complement strand
GCTCTGAAGGAAAACCGGATCGGAGGAGCAGGGCTGGATGTCACAACCCCGGAACCGCTGCCGCCGGAAAGTGAGCTTTGGAATCTTCCAAATGTGATAATCACTCCTCATACTTCGGGCAGTTCACCGACAAATGCCGATAGAAGGTTTAAAATTTTTAACAATAATCTGGTAAGGTATGTTGCTGGAAAACCGCTGGAAAACCTGGTGGATTTTGAGTTGGGCTATTAGAACTGCACCCCTGTGTTTACATAGTTTACGATTTATGTATAAGCAAAAAAAGTGAGACTCAAGTCTCACTTTTTTAATCCCCCCAGACGCTCCGCATCCATCTCAGCCCATATAAAGCTGCCTGTTCACCGTCCGGATACGGCAGGACCTCCAGCGAAACCGTCTTGTCATATCCCATGGCCTTAAGCGTATTCCCGACCTTTGTATAATCAACATTTCCGCTGCCTGGATATTGGCGGTTGCTGTCCGAAATATGCACATGGGCAATCCGTCCTTTGCATAGCCTGAAAGACATGTCCATATCCTTGTCTTCAATGTACATATGATGAGTATCCAGCAGCAGCTGAATGGATTCAAGTCCCGGCCTTTTCAGAAATTCCAGGGTTTCTCCGGTTGTATTCAAAAGATTGGTGAGATAAAACACTATAGGCTCGAAGCCAAGAACCACTCCTCGTTCCGATGCATATGAAGCTATAGGGGCAAGCTCCTCTGCAAGCCTGTCCAGATACTCGGAGCGGGATGCAAAGTTCGGGAGCCTGCCGCGGCACATTCCCAAAAACACCACCGCATTAAAACATCCGGCAAAATCAATATGCTCCTTCAGACGCTGAGACATCAGAGCTCTGACATCCCTGTCCGGTGAAGTAAGACTCAAACCGTTCAAGCTGTATTCCAGTCCCGTTCCTACAGCTGCAATACGGATATTATTTTCATCCGCAGTCTTCAAAATGCTGTCCGCATTCAATCTACCAGGCTCGCGTATATGGAGCTCCACTGCATCAAACCCCAATTCCGAAGCACGGATGATTGCTTTATCCAGGCCTCCCTGCAGTAATACAGGTGCTCCGTCGCCCAGCATTTCTTCAGATATTGCCAGACCAAAGCTTACATTTCTGCTCATAAAACGGCCTCCACTCAAAGGGTAAGCAGCTTTTGCCACCCTGTAGACTCGAAACCGTCCAGGGTCATTATTGTACCGCCATAAGCATCAAAATCCCTTATGGCAATGGCATCCGGTTCGTAAGCAAGTGTAAACTCAGGCAGGGCCTTTATTACACGTTCAAGCGCTTTCGGGTCCACGGGGTTCTCTATTGCAATCTCCCTTCTGATTGTGCCCTCCGCTTCCGCTTTTATAATCTCTTCCTGAATTTTGGGATGAATGGTCATGACAACCTTGCTCCCAACCATCTGTTCAACCTGCCTGGCACAGCGGAATGCGGCCGGCATAAGCACCTGCCTGTAACCACGCTCAATGAAAATCCTATAGCATCGCTTTGCAACAGCGAGTGCGGCACATTCAAGGTCATATGTGGAAAGACCGGCGCTGCGTTCCTTATTCAACACTGTCAGGTAATCCTGAAGCCTGCCCATGACTATAGCTGCAGTTGACGGCGCAGGCCGTATTCCTTTTTCAACCGCCCGCTTGACACCCCGCTCATAAGCTTCCGCTGCCGCAACAATCTGAGAAACTGTCACGCATACAGTAGGAGTTGTCGGAATGCCCATTGCGGCAAGTTCTTCCAGAACCCATACTCCTGCTGCAGTACCTGGAATTTTCACCATTATGTTTTTTCCCCAGGAAGCGAAGGTTTTACCCATTTTAAGCATTGCATCCGCATCTGCCGACAGTTTTGGCCTCACCTGTGCCCGTACATAACCGCAGCGTCCTTCACTCTTCTCAAACATGCCATACAGCAACCTTGAAATATGCCTTACCACAACTCCGATCAGTTCTACAACCCTGTCGTCTCCCTTTGCCTCAGCAGGAATCCTTGAAAGTTCCTCCCTGAAAATTTCAGGTGCTTCAGTTAAAGTCAGATAAGATAATGGTGGATTTGTAGTACAGCCAACGGCTCCGCTTTCCAGTGCAGCACCAATCTCTCCGATTATTGCAGAGTCATTGCACCACTGTGTGTCTGTATTTTCCGCCATCCATTTTAAATAGGGATTTACCATTCTTCTCTTCCTTTCTAAAAATGAATTCTGATTATTCAGATATATTGTCAGGTTATTGCCAGCTAACCCATGAACATTCCGCCGTTCACATCTATTACAGCACCAGTAATGAAGCTTGCTGCATCCGAAGCCAGAAACGCAACCGTTTCCGCAATGTTTTCAGGCTTTCCCAGCCTCCCGACAAGTATGGAATCTTCAAGATTTTTCAGTTCCTCAGCTGTAAATCCCTTTACCAGTTCGGTTTCTGTCGGCCCCGGTGCGATTGCATTGACCGTAATATTGTTTTTTGCCACCTTGCGGGCTATACACATGGTCATTCCGATAATGGCCGCTTTTGAGGTGGAATATGCGCAGCCTGTGCTGAATCCTCCCATTCTTCCTGCCATGGAGGCAATATTGATGATCCTTCCCCACCCTTGCTGCACCATGTGCTTTAAAACCTGTTGGGATGCAAACATGGCACTCTTCAAGTTAATATTCATAACCCTGTCCCACTCAGTCTCATTCAATTCCTCTATGGAAGCCTTGCTCAATACTCCGGCATTGTTCACAAGTATGTCGATATGTCCGAATTGTTGAGCAACATCCTCCACCATCCTCGTAATCTGTTCCACGCTGGATACATCAACCATGTAACTCACTGCGGCAACACCCGTTTGTGCTATTTCCTCCACTGCCAGCTTTGCGTTTTCATGATCAATATCAGCGATAACAGGAATAACACCATTTTTTGCAAGAGATATTGCTATCGCCCGTCCTATCCCCTTTGCCGCGCCTGTTACTATTGCGACCCTTGCTTTGGTTTCCATGGGATCCCCCCCAATTCTGGTTTGTTTAATTTGAAATGGCAAGCTTCAAAGTCAGAAAAGCCTGTATTAAAAATTGTTCTGGTGTAATAAATTCTACAGATAATTGACTTTTCCTGCATGTAAAGTTTTTTTATCAAAAAATTGAGCAAGGTATACCGGGTGAATTAAAGATTCATCTAGTATACCTTGCTCTACACGTGTTCTACCGATATTACAAATTAATCATTTACAGAGGAACGATATAAACCTGGGAACTCCCGCTGGTATCGGATGTAAATATAACCTTTCTGCCGGTGGGGCTGAAGGAAGGATGAACATGGTTGTACTGCTCCGTCCCTGAAGTGTTGGTCCAGCAAAGGGTTTCATATCTTCCCGTCGGTATGTCTATCAATATGAGCTGATTTTTATCCGGCTCCTGGTCATCACTCACAATCTTTGTTTGGGAAGGGTTTACCGATGAGTGTCCCAGCTTTATACTGTCGCTTGTAAAGTAGATAGTCATGTCTCCGCCCTCTTTGGGAATAGATCCTATGGAGGCTGGAACCCAACCCGGTACCTGCTTTTTATGAAAATACAGTTTTGACCCGTCAGGAGCCCAGTACTCATGTGTAGCCCTATAGCCCTTCGGCATTACCAGAAAAGGCTCCGTCTCTCCTGTTTCGACGTCAAATATGTGTGCAGCAGAACCTGCAGTTACATAAGCTTCACGTCCTGTTGTACCTATCTTCATGCTTAAACTGTTGTAGTTGTCAAGCCCGGTCACCTGCATGGCTTCCCCCGACTCAACATCCATCCTGTAGAGCTGGAAGCTCCCTGTACGGTTTGAGCTGAAAATAATATATTTCTCATCACGGGTAAATGCTTGACAGTACATGTATGTGGCATGGCTGGTGTATTCTCCCGAAGTCATCTGCCATACTTCCCTGCCCGTCATTGCGTCGTTGTATACCTTTTTCCTGCCGAAATCAGCCGGTTTAAGCGCCATCAAATATCCTCCTCTTCTATTTCTTCTTATCGTTTATCCTTTTCTCCACTATCTTTTTCTGCTCTTCCATCACCTTGTACATGTCCTTGGCCAGGAAGGCCTTATCCTTGTTTTCGGACCACCATTTGGCGTACCAGGCCAGTACGGAATCTCCATCGCCCTTTTTCCATGCGTCCCTGGCATCATTCATAGCCTAATCTACCGTACATGCCGAACCGCTTACCACGCATTTTGAATAAATGTCATCAAGCGACTTGCCCAGATTCTTCGACAGCAGGTTTTCCTTTTTATCGAGCTGCGGCATATGTTCACTATGTGTGATTAATGTAAGCAATGAATTTAATCTTATAAACAGCATTATATCCAATCTTTCTTCAAAAGTTGAAGAAATGGAAGATACCATAAAGAAAAACCATGATCTCATTCAATACAAACTGACAACAGATATCCTTTACGGAAACATCAAAAATGAAGAGGAGGTCAGGAACAGGCTCAGACTCTCAGACAAGGAATTCCCTTACAAATATATCAGACTGGTAATCACGGAAATTAATCCCGAAATATTCAATCAGCTGAGTCCTGAGCACAGGGAATTTATTTCGTTTAAGCTCGTTGACCTGGTAAACAATTACTTTTTCAACAAATCCCATTGCATTAATGTAAATATACCCTCCAATTGCATAGCTACAATCATCAACCTGCCGGAAAGGACATATGACTTGCAGTATGGTCTGGATCAGATTTTACAGATAATCAAGGACGAGTTGTCTTTAAATTGTAATATTGCACTAAGCGTATGTGAAGAAAGTCTTCTTTCCATCAGTTCAATATACACGGATACTATGAATTACCTGAAGTACAGTTTCATCTACGGCTACGGCAATATTTTCAGGAGCAGTGAAATAGAACAATACGAAGCAAATAGCGGGAATTTTGGCATTGATAACCTAAAGCATCTGGAAACACTTTTGAAATCCTGCAAATATGATCAGTTAAATCATGCAATAGATAAACTTACCGAGGATATCAAAGTAAACGGTTATTCCTACAATTACACCCAAACCATACTCATACAGGTAGTAGGCCTGATTTGTAAAGCTATCAGGGAGCAGAGCGCTTCATATGATTCCGGTAATATCAATGATATCGCCGGCGAATTCCATAAGATTTTCACTTTAAATGGAAGTGTAGAATGGATTCATAAACTTATTGAGATTTACAGTCAGAATATAAACGCAAGAAATACTCAGATCGACCATGAGTTTTTAAATAAAATCACAGGATACATAGAAGCAAACATCGACAGGCAGATATCGTTAAACACAGTAGCCGACGAGTTCAACATCAGCACCGGACATCTTAGCAGACTGTTTAAAGAAGGCTCAGGAGTGAATTTTTCCGATTATATAATCGACATGAAATTCAAAAAGGCAGTTGATCTGCTTATCCAGAGCAGGCTGGAAGTCTCGGAAATCGCCGAAAGGCTTGGCTACCTGAATCTATCTTATTTTTCAAAGCTGTTTAAGGAAAAATACGGTATGACCCCTGTGCAATTCAGGAAAAAGAACGTGTAAAACCTATAAAACAATGAGGGTAAGATGATTGTAAAGCGCAATCATCTTACCCTCACAAATTTTCAGATTATTTCAATAATCCCATCTGTATAAGTACCTTTTTAAGCTGTTCCTTTTCTTCAGCAGTCATTGGGCCTGTAGGCGCCATACACGGGCCTGCTTCTATGCCCAAAAGCTCAAGTCCTTCCTTTATGACCGTCGGGAAAGATCCCAGATTGAAAGCAATCCTTAAGGGTGCGAGTGTGTACTGTGCTTCCAATGAGCCTTCAAGGTCTCCTGCCACATACTTGTCGTAAATATCCGCACATAACCTTGGAGCGACATTGGCACAGGCAGCAATAGAGCCGGTAGCTCCATAACATAAGCCGGCATGAATCATGGTGTCCCTGCCCATCAACACATGGAAATTCTTTCCTTTGGTCATCCTTATGTATTCACCTGTAAGGGTCATGTCACCCGTGCTGTCCTTCACACCTACGATGTTGGGTATGTCAGCAAGTTTTGCGACCGTAGGAGCAGTAATTGTAATTCCGGTTTTCGGCAGGTTGTTGTAGAGTAATACCGGCAGTTTTGTGTTTTCGGCTATTGTCTTGTAGTGCTGGTATATCTCTGCCTGCGTCAGGCTTATGAACATCGGCGTCAATATTGAAACCGCATCGACTCCAACTTCTTCAGCAATCTGTGTGATCCGTACATTTTCCTTGGTAGTGACTGCTCCACCGGTACCCGCATAAACAGGCACCCTGCCTTTTACCTCATCTACTGTTACTTCCATGATGAACCTTTTTTCATCATGTGTCAAACCGTAGAATTCTCCGGTTGTTCCTATTACAAAAACTCCATGAACTCCGCCTTCGATTACAAAGTTAAGTAACTTTCTCAAGGCTTTTTCATTAACCTTTTCATCCTTTGTAAGAGGAGTGATAAGTGCTGGTAGTATACCCTTTGGAACAAAATTCATTGTGGTAATCCCCCTTGCTAATGATTTAAAAAACATTCATCATAGTTATAAGCAATTTTCATGCCAAGCCTCAATGATTCGGATTCTCTCGCTATATGGTCACAACCGTAATATGGATATGCCATGTATCAATATAATACCGCGTCTTTCAATACGTGTCCGCTTTTATCTTTCTTTTAAGAAGAAATTTTGGTTGTTTTTTTAATTACTCATATTGTTCAATTATGTAACATTTCAATTCACAAATGAAACGCTTCGTTTATTTATAAAAAAAGGCATTTTAACCTCCACCCTGCCCTCCCCGGGGAAGGAATCTTTTATTTCGCGGCTGTCGAAAATCTTAAAACATTCCATGTCGCCTTTTTAATAACAGCGCTTGCACGTCCGGCTTCGAGTTTTGTGCCTGATACGTTTACCGGCACAACGTTATCCGGATTTTCCGCAGAATTGACTGCTTTCAGATCCGGATGACCAAGTACAATATGTTCAAGCAAGCTTCTAGCTCCAAGACTTCTTAAGTCGCATTCCAGGTCAATATCACTGTCCAGATTGCGGTTCAACACAAACAGGGTCAGCTCCCGCCTCTCTTCATTATGTACAGCGACAGAATCGAGATATGGAACTTCAGCGAACTGTTCACAACCGTATCCGGGGCATTCTATTCCCACATTCAATGCGGTGCCGCGTCCGTAAACAGAGGCATGCATGAAGGGGTAGAATATCGTCTGGCACCAGGTACTTCCGCCCTTTTCAGTCATAATGGGAGCAATTACATTGACGAGTTGGGCCATGCAGGCCATACGGACCCTGTCAGAGTTCTTTATGAGAGTAATCAGCAGTCCTCCGACAAGAAGCGCGTCTTCAAAGTTATAAATGTCTTCAAGCAGATGGGGAGCAAACTGCCACCTTGCATTGGTTTTATCCTTCGCTTTCGAGTGGTACCACACATTCCATTCGTCAAAGGAAAGATTTATCTTTTTCTTGCTGCGTTTTTTTGCCTTCACATAGTCGCATATGGCTGTCACAGATTTGATGAAGCCGTCCATTTCATTGCCCAGACACCATGTCTTTATGCCATACGGTTTTTCCACTCCATGCTTTCTCCGCAAATCGCTCCAGTAGCTCCCGCCCGGATGGTTGCAATATTCTATGAGGTTTCTGGCTTCATCTATGCCTCTTGTCCCCAGGTTTATTGCCAGCATCATTTCTGAGTTGACCTTTTCAAGCCATCTGTTAATTTTAGCTCTATGTTCGGACCATTGCAATTCTTTTGAAGAAATTCAAAAATGTGAGGTTGATACCTCACATTTTTGAATTTCATATAGTGGTTTCCTCTGTTTAATTTTCTACTGTCAGGATGCCTCATCAGGCAAGCCTGAATTGAACGCCGTTGCCTCCTCGTGGAAATCTCCATTCGATATTGTCATGGCAACATCCTATCCTGCAGGCTCCACACTCAAGACACCCTTCAAACCCGGCAACAATGCGCCCTTCCTTCCACTCGTACACATGAGCCGGGCAGAAGTCGGTACAGGGCTTTTCCTTGCACTTTGCACAAACAGTCTGATCTTTGATGGAAAGATGCGAAACGGTATTTGCTGCATAGCGGTTTAAATACAATCTGTCTTCTATATTTACCTTAATCTTTATATCTCCCATTATTTCACCGCCCTCCATATCTTGAGCATATCCGATACAAGTCCCAGCTTCGACCTTCCCTCGGTTATCCGTTCAAACGCCAATCTTTGCCTGTCGGCCTTTGATTTGCCGTCAACTATGAACATTTCACTCATTGCTTTATTTGATGCAGGAATATAGTGGTTGAAGAATTTCGGATTGGCCTCCATTGTGTGAGAAGCATTCCTGTATTTCTTTAAATCCTTGATGATAAAACTGTTGTAAAGCACGTCACGGTAATGCGAAAGTGCCCTCTCATCATACTCTCCGATTTTCTTTGCGTGAATTATGGTATCTGCTGCAAAGTGCCCTGAGGTCATACCCAGGTTGGAGCCTTCCCGGTGAATCCCATTCACGAATTGTGCAGCATCACCGACAACCAGCACACCATCGCCAACCAGTTTAGGTATGCTGTCATACCCCCCCTCAGGAATCAGATGTGCATAATACTCACATGGCTCGCTTCCTGCAATCAGAGGCCTGACTATGGGATGCTGCTTTAAATATTCCAGCAGTTCATAAGGCTTTATATGCTTTTCCCTTATTTGTGAAAGAAGTGTTCCACAGCCAATGGAAATGTGCTCTTTATTTGTATATATAAAAGCCGTACCGATCATGCCCAGTGTTCCGTCGCCAAATATCTCTATTGTGGCTCCCATGCCCTTGTCAAGGTTGAAACGTTCTTCAATCCTTTCAGAAGGCATTTTTAAAACCTCCATCACGGCAAGGGCCACCTGGTTGGGTCGCCATTCACGATGAAAGCCCAGATTTCTGGCAAGTATCGAATTCACACCATCCGCCAGGACCACAACGTCTGCGTAAATATCCCCATCCGGTCTGTCTGTGCGCACTCCCACAACTTTATTGTCCTTTATCAAACATTCTTCAACAACAGTTTCGTTTATGATCAGCGCACCTGCTTCAATACATTTTTTTGCGAACCATTGATCGAATTTGCCTCTGAAAACTGTAAAGTTATTATACGGGGGTTTTGCCCATTCCATCCCCTTGTAACCGGTCTGCACCACAGATTCACGGCCCATAAACCAGAAGCGCTGTTCAACAACCGGGCGTTCAAGGGGTGCATCCCTCCAGAAGTCGGGGATAATCTCATCCATCATATGCCGGTACAATACTCCGCCCATAACATTTTTTGAGCCGGGATACTGTCCTCTTTCTATCACTATGACGCTCAATCCTGCTTTTGCCATTGTATATGCCGCTGCAAGTCCCGACACCCCTGCGCCTACAACTATAGCATCAAATTTTTCAGCCATTTCCATCCCCTCCTTTAGGTAGATCATAAAGCACTAACTTTCTGTTCAGGGGTTTTATACAGCGCTTTCCTGAATTCTTCCATCAATATGGGAAGCACTTCAAAGGCATCCCCTGCTATACCGAATGTGGCAAGCTTCATCATGGGACATTCAGGATCGGTGTTGATTGCGACTATGGTTTCAGAGCCCTGCATTCCGACGACATGTTGAATGGCTCCTGATATTCCCACTGCAAAATAAAGCTTGGGAGAAACAGTCTGACCCGTCTGCCCGACCTGGTGTTTATGGTCGATAAGGCCCTTTTCAACTGCACCACGGCTGCCTGCCAATGTACCGCCTATTATTTTTGCAAATTCGTCAAGCAGCGCAAAGCCTTTCTCGTTCTGTACACCCCTGCCTCCGCAGACGATTATCCTGGCATCCTCCAGCTTTACATTATCAGCCTGCTCTCTGACTATTTCCAATACCCTGGTCTTAAGATCCTGATCTTTTATTTCTATCATTTCTCTTATCAATTCACATTCTCTTCCGGGCTCAGCTTCAGGCATCTGCATGACTCTCGGACGGACCGTAGCCATCTGAGGACGGTGATTTTCGCAGACGATGGTTGCCATTATATTACCTCCGAAGGCAGGCCTGCTGGCAAGCAGCAATCTTTTTTCCAAATCTATATCCAGTCCTGTACAATCTGCTGTCAGCCCGGTCCGCAGCGAAGTTGCAACAGCGCCTGCCAGATCCCGGCCCGATGTGGTAGCGCCGATCAGGAATATTTCCGGTTTATACCTGTCAATAAGGTAGCAGCAGGCTTCCATGTAAGTTTCTGCCCTGTAAAAGTGGAATACGGGATTATCCAGAAGATATACCCTGTCGGCACCATGCTCGCAAAGTACAGATACGACAGCCTCCACTCCTTCTCCGATTAGAACTGCGCTTACCTTTGTGTCCAGTTTCGCGGCAAGCTTTTTTGCCTCACCCAGTAATTCCAAAGTAACGCCGGCTACTTTTCCCTCCTGATGTTCTGCAAAAACCCACACACCGTCATAGTCCTTTAGCGCCGGATTTATTTCAGAAACAGGGCGCGCTTTGGTTCTTTTTACTCGAGGTCTGGTAAATGTGATTTCTTCAGAATTTGCATCGGTTTCATTGTCCGTGGACTTTTTAACCGCTTCTGAAGTCCGGTCCTCATGAACTTTGGTTTTAACACCACCAGGCAGGGATATGGCTGATACAGGGCATGAATCCAGGCATTCTCCGCATTCCCTGCATTTATTGGCATCAACAATGATTTTACCTTCGCCATCAGCATCCAGAACATCATAAGTACAATTTGGAATACAGGCTCCACATCTCATACAGGCTTCGGAAATTATGACTGCCATCGAAGAATCCCTCCTTTCAGATTATCTACAAGCTTCTTGGCAACCTCACGGTTACTGCCTTTCAGTATCTCTCCCCCGCTTCTTTGAGGCGGAGGAAAGATACTCCGTACGGAAGTTGGAGAACCCTTCAGGCCTATTTGTGCCGGATCTGATTGAAAATCACCGATCCCCCAGACCGCAGGACGGTAACGTGCTGCTTTTATCATATCCGGCAACGGCGAATAGCTTATCTCGTTAATGCTTTTTTCTACCGTAATCAGGCATGGAAGGCTGGAACGTACTACTTCAAACCCGCTGTCGATTTTTCTGTGTACTGTGATATGGTTTTTCTCCAAATCCAGGGATTCGATTTTTTCTACGTAAGTCAGCTGAGGAAAGCCCAACCGGCAGGCAATTCCCGGCCCAACCTGAGCAGTGTCTCCGTCTATAGCCTGTTTACCGCATAGCACAAGGTCAACCGGGTCTTTTTCCATTACCTTCTTTATCCCCATGGAAATAATAAAGCTTGTAGCAAGGGTGTCCGAACCTGCAAAGGTTCTGTCCGATAGCAGATACCCCTCGTCCGCTCCCATTTCAATGCACTTTTTTATAACTTCCTGCGCCTGGGGCGGCCCCATAGAAATAACTGAGACCTTCCCTCCGTATTCTTTCCTGAGCCTGACAGCCTCCTCAACCGCATGTGCATCATAAGGGTTGATTATTGCAGAAGCGCTGGACCTATCTAATGTATTTGTTTTTGGGTCCATTTTAACTTCCGTCGTATCTGGCACCTGCTTGACACAAACCATAATATGCATATCATCATCTCCCGTCAGTCGTGATATATGTGACATCAAGTCAACTCGCCATAAAAGGGTATATAAAATAAGACACTAAACAAAGAAGTTTATGCCTTATTTGATTATCCACATTAAAATTATATCTGAAATTATGTTTCCTGCACCCGGGATGTAGCTGCCACGAGACTCAATAAATATATCCGATGTAAAATCTCTTAATTTTTTTACACTCCAGTTATTTCTATGATATAATAATATTTAAAAAGTATCAATTTCACAAGTAGGCACTTTTTTGTTCTATAGTACCTAAAATGATACTGTTATCAGTGAGGTGTCAATAATGATTAAAAAAGCAGGGATGCATGAAGAATGCCATATGAGAAACCAGTGCCTTAAATATGATATCTGTCCGATGACCCTGGTACAGGAGATAGTGTCAGGAAAGTGGAAAATACTGATTTTATGGTACTTAAGCTATCACAGCCTTAGATTCAGTGATCTTAAGAAGAAGCTGCCCGATGTCACACAGAAGATGCTCACCCAGCAATTAAGGAGCCTGGAAGAGGACACACTGATATACAGGCATGTGTATCCTGTCATCCCTCCCAAAGTCGAATATGGTTTGACAGACCTTGGGAAAAAAATAATACCTATACTGAAAATGATGCATCAATTCGGTTCGGATTATTTAGAAGGGGATTCCAATAAAAAATCGTGATGATATTAGGTTGGGAACATCCACTTTGAGGTGGTCCGCAAGTGCAGTAACCAGCATGGACATTCTCCCTGTATCGGTACAGGTGCCGAAGCTGAGCACCGGCGGAATGTTTAGCAGACCGCATACTTCCTTGAGTCCCTTACCTCAGAGCCTACAACCCTGAGGCCTTTAGCTCCTGCTGTTTTTGCCTGTATTTCGGGCTTTCTCGCCTTCAAAAGCGTAGCAACCCCTGCCGGATAAATATTAACACCTCCGGAATATATGTTTCATAAAGAGTTTTTACTTAAATTTCATAAATATGTGTAATATAAAGGAGCGGTTTAAGTTGTATGTGAAGTTCACATATAACTTAAACCGCCCTCTCGTCTTGCTGCACCTTCAAGCAGGATTGTTACATTGCACACTCCTTGGACCTGCATAACACCCTTTCCACAAAAATCCTTGCGATTTCAGGATCAAATTGCGTTCCGGAATTTTTTTGAATTTCATGAATAGCTTCCTTTTCGCTTAACGCTTTTCTGTATGTCCTTTCGCTGGTCATTGCGTCAAAGCTGTCTGCAAGTGCGATGATCCTTGCCGCCAATGGAATCTCTTCACCCTTCAATCCTTTTGGATACCCCGTACCATCCCATTTTTCATGGTGAAGCAATATGCACTCGGCTATTTCCATCATTTCCTGGGTTGAAGTCAATATCCTGTATCCGATGCTGGGATGCTGCTTTATCTGGTCCATTTCCTGGTCTGTAAGCCTTCCGGGCTTGTTAAGAATGCCTTCTTCAATCGCAATTTTCCCAATATCATGAAGAAGGCCGGCAACCTTGATCCTGTTGATCTCAATTTCGGAAAACCCTATTGCATGCCCTATATTCTGGCATATTTCACTAACCCTTTTGGAATGCTGCTCCTCCCTCGGATTCTTCTCATGCAGCGTATTGATGATGGTATTTATCGTATTGCCTCTGGTGGTTTTATTCTCTATGAGCTTATGCTTGTACATGTTGTCTTCGGCACTTTTCAAAACCTTCAGTATGTGCTGGCTGCTTTCTTTCTTGGTGTCCCAGCCAAAAGAAATACTTACAGCTATGGAGTTGATATTCTCCTTTGAATACTGTTCCTTTATCCTTTTGACAATTACTTCAGCTTCACTTGTTTTGGTTCTGGGCAGAAGTATTACAAATTCGTCTCCGCCCCACCTTGCAACCAGATCATCTGCTCTGCAGGCATTCCGGATGGCGCCAGCAGCTTTCCGCAATAGATCATCCCCATAATTATGCCCGAAAGTGTCGTTAATAAGCTTTAATCCGTTAACATCACCCATAATTATTGAAATAGGCAGATTTCTTTCAGTATCCAGCCTCTTGATTTCTTCTTCATAGAATCTCCTGTTGTGGAGTCCGGTCAGGATGTCATAATAGCTCAAATAGAGGATTTCTTCATTCCTTATCATCAGTTTTATTGCATTTGTAACCTTTAATGGCAAGGAAATCTTCATGGTTTCCACACTCAGCGGCTTTGAAAAATAATCATATGCTCCAAGCGACAGTGCCTTTTCTATGGCCTGCTTGTCTTCAGTACCCGTACAGACAATTACCGGGATATCCATTACACTGCAGTCTTCCTTAATGTCTCTTAGCACCTGGTAGCCATCCTTATCCGGCATCATTATGTCCAGAATACACATGCGCACATTGTTTGCCACAAGTTTTTCATTGATGTTCATCCCGCTCTCGGCTTCGAGTACATTGATATTATCCAATTTTTTTTCGAGTATCCTTCTTATGACTTTTCTATCTACCGGCGAGTCATCTATTATCATTATGTTACTTACCGTCATTGATTTTTACTCTCCCCTCGGTTTTTTATCAGGTTTCCCAGCATTTCCTCCATCACCCGGATCATTTCACCAAGTGCTTCAATCCTGGAAGCCATTATTGCCTCTTCAGCCAGCAAAGCCTGCTTCGATATGCCATTGACCTTCACGTTTCCGGAAGAACCCTTTAGCTGGTGCAGAAGAGCTGCAACCTCCTCAAGGTTGTTTTCCGAAAACCGCCTTTTAATATTTTCTACCAGGTTCACAGCGTAACTGCAAAAATCATTAAGCAATTCCTCGCTGGTACTCCTGTCAAAGCCCGATGCTTCCATAAGGGATAAAACCGCCTCTTCAAAAGCATTTCCACTCTCCGCCTGCATTTTCCCGTTCCTTTTATCATTTCTGACGGTATTTTTAACTTCCTCTTTGCTTAAATACTTCCGGATCATTTCCAAAGCCTGATTGAGTGCAATAGGCTTGCTGATATAATCATCCATATCAGCTCCGAGACACTTCTCCCTGTCACCGCTCATCGCATATGCAGTCATTGCTACGATTGGGGTGCGGGTACCGGTTGTTTTTTCTTTTCTCCGGATCTCGGCAGTTGCCGAATATCCATCCAGCTGCGGCATATTTATATCCATCAGAACTATGTCAGGCCTCTTTCTGCCATATATCGCAACAGCTTCCTTGCCATTTTCCACGGCAATAACCTCGTATCCGTTTTTCTTCAAAAATATTGTCAGCATATTTCTGCTTACCAGATCGTCTTCAGCAAGCAGAACTTTCTTCAAAGCTGTGTTATTATTCTCCATTACCACATCAAAAGCAATATTGTTTTCCGTTTTAATCACGTCCTTTTTCTGGAGTCCGAACACTGCAGTAAAAGAAAAAGTACTCCCTTCACCTTCTTTACTCCTGACACTTATCTCTCCGTCCATCATCTCGATCAAATTCTTGGAAATCGCAAGCCCAAGGCCTGTCCCTCCAAATTGTCTGGTATTTGATCCGTCAATCTGGCTGAACCTTTTAAACAATTTGTCCAGCTTGTCTTCCGAAATTCCTATCCCGGTATCTGTAACGGCAAATTTCAGTTTGACTCTGTTGCCGTATTTCCCTTCGATATTTACAATTATCGCTATTTCACCCCAGGGCGTAAATTTAATTCCATTTCCTACAAGGTTGGAAAGCACCTGTCTTAGCCTGACCGGATCACCTATCAGTCTTTTTGGCACTTTTTCGTCAACATTGAGTTTCATTTTCAGGCCCTTTTGTCTTGCGCCAATCTCAAAAAGACCAATAACTTCATCGAGAGTATTTTGAAGATCAAAGGGCTCTTTTTCCAGATTCAGTTTGCCTGCCTCTATTTTGGAATAGTCAAGGATGTCGTTAACTACTGTCAGGAGAGCACTTGTTGAAGACTTGACTATATTGAGGTACTCTTTCTGTTCATTTGTCAAATCTGTCTGCAACGCCAGGTCAGTCATGCCTATGATTCCGTTCATAGGTGTCCTGATTTCATGGCTCATATTTGCAAGGAACTGGCTCTTTGCATTATTTGCCGCTTCAGCGTCATTTTTCGCCCTCTCCAGTTCCTCTTCAAAAAGCTTGCGCTCAGTTACGTCCATTGCAGCAGCCATTGCTATTTTACGTCCGTCAAAAAGCTTACCTATATAGGCTGCATTAATCTGCCAGATCCTCATCCCTTTGTCCTTTGTCATGACTCGTAATTCTCTTTCCATCTGAGGACTAAGAGGGTTAAAGGTCCCGATTATTTCTTTCTCCATTTCATATCTTTCTTCTCCATAAGCCTTTTCTGTCCAGATAGAAATTGTCGGAATCTCCTCACGTGTATAGCCGGTTATTTCAGTCCATACCCTGCTGACTCTCAATACTTCACCGTCTTCAGCCCTGAGCATTATGGGTATGGGTGCATTGTCAAGGGCGTTCCGGAATTGGCTTTCACTTTCCTTTAATACCTCTTCTGCCTTCAACCGGTCAGAAATCTCTTCTTCGAGGGATGCATTCATTTCCTGAAGTTGAGCTGTCCTCTCCGCCACTTTTCTTTCAAGGTCGTCATTCAGTTTTTTAATTTCTTCTTCTATTTTCTGGCGTTCAGCGATTTCTTCCTCAAGTATCGCATTTGTTTCCTCAAGCTGGCTTGTCCTTTCCAGAACCTTTGCTTCAAGCCGGGAGTTTAAAACCTGGATCCTGTTTTCCCTTTCCTTCACGTTCTCCTTCATTATATCGAAATAATCGGACAGCTCTACAAATTCCTTATAGCCTTCATATCTGTAATCCTTGCTGTAATCACCCCGGGAAACCAGCTTGGTTTTATCGATCAGGCTGTTTAAAGCTTTTGATATAGTTTGTATGCTTACGACAGAAACAATGGAGCTGATAACCAGAAACAATAAAAATCCGGTGTATAGAATATTTCTCAACTTCTTGATATGTTCAAACACCTTGTCGTATTTCATGGCTATAACGGAGTACCAGCCAGTGGATTCTATTTTACTGGAATATAAATAATACCTTCCATTATTTTCAACTTCTGTAAATAGTTTATTTTGCTCAATACCTTTTTTTATTTCGTCAAAATATTTGAAGCGTCTCCTTTGGTCCACATTTTCACTGTTGCTGTCAATTAAATAGATACCCGTTCCGTCAAGGATTGAAACGTACTCCACATCTTCCGGCGCAACCCCGTCAGTTATTTTTTTCACCTTGGTGAGATTCAAATCGCCCGCCAGAACATATCCATTTATATAAAATGAAATGGTTACAGTCGGCCTCTGCGTGTGCGCCGATATGAATACCCTGGACCACACGGGTTTACCCGACCTGTCTGCCTTGATAAAAAATTCTTCATACGACTTGCTGCTTCCTATGCAATCCTGGTCATACGGAGCGACATTTTTTACAATGCCCTGGCTGTCAACAATCTGAATTGTATCAAAATAAGGATATAAATTGACTATGCTCCCCAGGTATCTGTTTATATCAGCGTCATCAGCGTCAAGCTTGCCGGATAAGCTTTTTTTTACCTGGTCCATCATGCTTACCGGATTTTGTATGAAGCTGTAAACCTGATTATTGATGTTATTTTGAATGATTCTGTTATCACGCAGTACATCTTCATTAATTCTCTGAGTTAATTCGGAAAAGGCAAAGTATCCTAAAAATAAAATAGGCAAAATAAACACAAGAGTACTATTTAATAGCATTTGAGTCTTTAAGCTGTAGTTTCTCTTCATACTATCAATCGACCTTCCTCAGTTCTCCGTTTTCAAATCTGAAAATCATATATTTTCTTATGTTGTCTCCGAATTCATTGATCTGATAATTTCCCTGCAGACCTTTGAAATCCTTTATTTTGATGATATTCGCCTTCAAAGTAGACGGTTTCAGGTCAGTTCCCATCTTCATGGCCTGGAACAGCGCGTTTGCAGCTTCATAGGAATAAATACTTGAATATGTAGGATTCTCTTCATATCTACCGTAAAAGTTCTCCTTAAACCTCACGAAGTCTTCACTTCTGTCGTTTAAATCAACAGCACCCACTATATACATGCCTTCAATGGCAGTTCCGCCTTCCCTTTTCAAATCGTAAGTGTTTGCACGCAAGGGCGCATAGATCTGTATTCCGCATCCGATTTTCCTCAGCTGTTGGGTTATTCTTGCATTATCGGAAGAGTCCGCAATGATTAATACCGCGTCTGCATTTGATTCCGCAATATCCCTGGCCATAGCCTGTCTGTCAAAATTGAGACTAGGTGAAAAGGTTTTTGTCATAACTACTTTACCATTATTATTCTCAAGCAGTTTTATGAAATTTGTATAAAGTGCATCGTTAAATCCCCTGTTTTCCAGGTCGTATATTATTGCGAATTTCCTGTTTTGATTTTTTCTTGCCATATTCGATAATACTACCGCCTCTTCTTTGGTTGTCGCTATAAACCGTATGAAGTTATCGTCCAGATCCGACAATGTATCCGCACTCACAGTCGGGGCCAGGAACAATATATCCTTGTCTTTAAGGTAATCCATTGAACTTACTATCATTCCGCTGTTATACGGTCCAATCACAACCGGGATTTTTTCTTTGATGAATTCCTTGTAAGCATTAAATGCTACAATAGGGTCATGTTTCACATCCTTTACCACCAGCTCGACTTTTCTTCCATTCAACCCGCCTGCCTTGTTGAATTCGTCAACTGCCAGCTCTACACCTCTCCTTCCTGAAACCGTCAGGTCGGAATTTGCACCTGACATTGTGCCGACAACGCCTATTTTTATTGGCTCAATATTGCCTTTACAGCTTGTCATTCCTGAGAAAATACATATGTACAGCAAAAAAAGTACAATTGATTTGACATTTTTGAAATTCATGTCGAATCTCCTTGCCTATATTAGATAATCCGAAGAAATTATGTCATATTTGATTAGTTCTAGTAATATTTTACCTTGATTTAATCATTCAAAACAAAATTAATGAATTGATATGAAAACAGTTTCTTTAGACCCACCTGGAACAAACTCGCATATGTAAAAATGCAAAAAGGCCTGCGTATCACAGGCCATGAATTTATTCTCATGCGCGGATCAGCCGCATTTATAGATATCTGAAAACTCAACCCTTATTGTCTCGGTTTTGTCATCGAATTTATTGATTAAAACCATATTGTCACAAGCGCCATCAATTGCCTTATCCGGAAACTCAACTATGAATTCGCTTCCTTTTTCCGGCTCACTGATAACTTCGATCCTTCCCTCATGCATCTCAACAAGAGCCTTGACAAGGGAAAGTCCTATTCCGCTTCCCTTCTTGCTTCTGGCGAAGGATTTATCCACCTGTATGAACCTTCCAAAAATAGATTCCTGCTTATCCTGCGGGATGCCGATTCCTGAATCTTTTACAGAAACAGCCATATTCCCGTTCTTCTCAAACAGTCTTACGGCAATGTGTCCTCCAGGGCCGGTAAACTTGATGGCATTGGAAAGAAGGTTCAATATTATCCTTTCTATCATATCCGGATCGCAGGCAATAAATTTTTCCACAATTTCTGTTTCAAAAGAAATTCCAAGACCGTTTGCCTCGGCGTACTGGCTCACTGAAGAGGTAATATCCTCCACAATTTTTACAATATCATTTTCGCTAAGGTTGAGTTTAAAATATCCTGCATCTATCTTGGTGATGTCAATCAGGTTGTTGATCAATCTTATCAACCTGTAGCAATTTTGTCTCATTGTAGTGATGTATTGATTTACTTTGTCTTTATTATCCTTCTCCCAACCTTTGTTAATATATAAATCAAACATTTGTATTATACTGAATATCATGTTTAGAGGAGTCCTGAGCTCGTGCGAGATATTTGCAAAGAATTCGGATCTCAGCCGGTCGTACTCCACAGCTTCATCCAGCTGCTTTTTTTTCTCCTGGTACTCCAGTTCCGCCTTATACATCTGGATCTTCATCTCGTGGCGGGCATTCATCTCATAAAGCAGCTGCTCATTTGCCTTCATAAGCTCCTCTGTTCTCTTTTGCACTGCCTCTTCCAGCATTTTTCTGGCATTTTCAAGGTAAGCCGAGTTTTCGGTCATCAGCTTTTTATTCATAAAATCCTTAATAAATGAGGCATGCGATACCTTGGAAATCATGAGGCTGATAATTATTAGAATTGCACCGTTTATGACACAGCTTTCCTTTTCTGCATAGCCTACCTGGGACGATAGTACTCCTGCGACCAATATGACATACGTTGAAATGTATATGGA
>CALMWN010000349.1 GCA_937873555.1 uncultured Clostridia bacterium | reverse complement strand
ATTCAGCAGCAAAATAAAAAGCGGAATAGCAATCCCTTTAAACTGGCTGCTCCAGCCCAATTCGGTTTTATCCTTTTTACAATCTTCAAAAATATAATCAAACTCACCATTAAAAAACCGGATGACTTTTTTATGCTCCTTTGAGAGATAATTCACCAGCAACTGTCTATTATTATTCCTTTCCCACGTAGAATTCTCTGGTAGTGCATTTGCATAAATCGCCGCTCTGTCTGTTATCTCTTTATAATCTGGAAGCTCAAATAACCGTAAATAGTGGTTCAGCGTTGATTCGGCATGAAAAGCCACTTCATAGCATTCTTTAATTACATTTTCATGTCCCATCTGTCTAGCAGCCTTCGCTGTTAAATCCGCAATTTTACCCCGGATAACCAGCTTTTGAGGCAATATGCGAATAGATTCCAGTCCCAGCTTTTCACATTCAATCTCCTTTTTTTCATTCAGCAGTTGCTGACAAGCATATTCATATAAAACCGGATGCTTCACCGATACTTCTCTGGCTGTCTCACATAAACGGCCTACGCCCCCCTGATATATACATGCATCCGACAACAAGTCTCCCACCATGTCTCCTTCTGTATTTTTCAGAAAAGAAATCCACTCCTCCATAAATACATCAATCTCTTTAAGTTCTTCCGGGCCTACAATAAAAAAATCTTCTACCTTTATGCCCTTGCACATATCCCATGAAAAATACCGGTATAGTTCAACTACCCTTTCTCCACCTTCAGCAGCCTGATATTTTGCATACATCAAATTCAAGGCAATCTTCTTCAAATCCAAGCTTACCAGCTTTTCATCCAAAAGTTCCTTCAGTTCCAGTTCCTGCCGCTCCCCAGCATCGTTATCTATTGCCGTAAATGTCATGTTACAAAGCTTTTCAAATAATTCAGATGCCTGCTTGTATTCTTTTTGGAACATTAAATCTTCAGTTACCTGAAATGCTCTTGAAAGTTCTTTTCCTATTCCAAAAGCATCAGAATATTCATAGGAATAATCGCTGTCCCAATAGCTTTCTCCATATTCCTCATAACCACTGCACTCAAAATATATTTCCTGTTCTTCAATTTTTCTGCACCAGTCCTCTATTTCTTTTTTTATAGAATTGTCGGGACAACAAGCTTGTTCTTTCTGCAAAGATTTTAAAAATGCAGTTCTTTTGTGATCTTTTGTGGTTCTAGCCATATTATGTATCCATTGATTTTTTTCTGTTTCAGTCATAATTGACAGTTTTTCATCCACTGCTTTCAAAAATTCATTGTAATTCACTGTTTTTAATATCTCCTTCTTCTTCTTTTGCTGAATCCATATTCTTTTTTTAATCTTTCGAGCATTTCAAACACAACCGGACAAATGCTCGCTGAAGTAAGAATGCTTAATAAGCTAAACAGTCTTTCTGGCCTATTTGTAAACGGATAGTCCCTACAGCTTATAGGTTTACAAGCCTCAATTTCACATCCTCCATCTTCTTTAAGAAAACAGCAAGGTTTTACATTAACTAAATACTCACCTAAGTCTTCTTTAATATACTTATCTCTGAAATCTTTTTCCGTCATGTTAAGAAAATCTGAGACCGCCCTTAATTCGTACTCCTCGAAACTTGCGGAATATTCCTTGCAACAATTCCTGCATTTATTGCAATCGTAATCTGAAAATAATTCATTGTGCAATTCTAAAAATTGCTTGTCCAATTTATCCTCATCTGCATGGTTTTTTAAATATGCACGGAAAGCATAATTCTCATCTTCAACTCTATTAAACACCTCTGATACTTTTGATGGTTCAATCACAATAGTCGCCTCCCTTTATTCTACTAAAATGTAGATTGTGCCATCTTTCACCTTCTATTAATAATATACATTGATTTTACCATATTAATACAAAGAAGCCAACCGCAACAGCGATCGACTTCTTTGTACAAAATTTTGGTGGAGCTAAAGAGATTTGAACTCTCGACTTCCACACTGCCAGTGTGGCACTCTCCCGCTGAGTTATAGCCCCGTTTTTTCCATATTAACCGATTTATTAAACTTCGCAACTATCTTTTCTTCAAATGCTTTTTGTGTCGTGTAATCATCTAACGGGTTCTGCCAACTGCGCTAATGCCCCGATTTATTATCAAAACCACAGGACTATTTTAATACACTACCAACCACGAGTCAAGTGAAAATTATTCAATCGGCGTGTATTGTTTCAGTACTGTAGTCGACCAGTATAGCCCTTCCGTCCTTTTCTATGAAGTTTACAATATTTGACATCATACTGTCTGCATGGCCTGCTTCATTTGAAACACAGGCAATTCCGATAACAGCTCTTTGCCACTTGTCGTTCTGCTCCACTTCAGCAACCGATGCATTAAACCTTGATTTAAGCCGTTCTATAATGCTCTTTATGATATGGCGCTTTTCCTTTAAAGAAAACACCGCATCTATTGACAAAACCACCTTGCATACACCTATGACCATAATCCACCCCACAGCATGCTTGTACCATTTCACTTTATTATATTATATTTTAAAGCTTGGAATTGTGCAATTTTTCTTTGATAACTGCTTTTTGAAGTGTTATACTAATACTACTTTGGAATTAAGGATTTTAATACAGGAAGGGTGTTTTAATTGCCGTTCGATGGTGTGGTCACGAAATGCGTGGTCAGTGAGCTGTCAGATTTGCTTGTCGGCGGACGTGTGGAAAAAATTTTCCAGCCGGAGGCTGATGAAATAATAATGAATGTAAGGTCAAAGGGACAGAACCTGAAGCTTCTTCTAAGTGCAAGCGCCAATTACGCCAGGGTTCATGTCACCGGTAGTTCAAAGGAAAATCCCTCTACTCCGCCTGTTTTTTGCATGCTCTTAAGGAAGCATCTTTCGGGGGGTAAAATAGTGAATGTCACTTTCCATGACTTTGAAAGGCTGATCGCCGTTCATATCGAATCCACCAATGAAATGGGCGACACATCCGTAAAAACGCTTTTCACAGAGATAATGGGACGTCACAGCAATATAATACTTGTAAACAGTGAAAATAAAATCATTGATGCCATCAAACATGTTGATATCGAAGTCAGCAGTTTGAGGGAGGTAATGCCTGCAAGGGAATACCTCCCACCACCGTCCCAGGATAAGACAAGCCCGTTTCAGCTTGATATCGGTGCCTTTATTGACAAGGCTGTTTTTTCAAGTGTCATGAGTATGGAAAAATACCTCCTAGAAAACATTAAAGGCTTCAGTCCATTGTTGTGCCGTGAAATTTGTTTCCGTGCCGGAGTTGACGGAAAAACGCCCTGTACCGATATCCCCGGGTATAAATACGAGGATTTGAAAAAGGTAATGTCCGGGCTTGTTTCGGACATCATGGGCGGTAGTTTTTCTCCATGCATTATTTTTGATACTTCAAGCAAGCCTGTTGACTTTCACTGTCTTATAATGGAACAATACGGAAAAGTGAAATATCTCCCTTCCATAAGCACCGTACTGGATGAATATTACTCTCAAAAGGATAATATAGAGCGGTTAAAACAAAAAAAATCGGATGTTTTAAAGGTGTTGAACAATAATATAAGCCGCTGCAATAAAAAAATGGCACTTCAGCAGGAAAAGCTCAGGGACGTTGCCGACAGGGAGACATTACGTCTGTACGGAGAGCTTATAACTGCAAACATTTACAGTATCCCAAGAAACCTCAAAAAGGTTTCGCTTCTTAATTATTACAGTGAAGACGGCAGTTATGTCGAAGTGCCGCTGGATGAGAACCTTTTGCCGCAGGATAATGCACAAAGATACTTCAGGCGGTATACAAAGGCTAAAAGTGCGTATACCTATACCAGCCGGCAGCTTGAGGAAACACTGAAGGAACTGGAATACCTTGAAAGTGTACTGCAGATGCTGGAGAACTGTTACACCCTCCAGGAAATAGATGAAATAAGGCAGGAGCTTATTGAACAGGGTTATATTAGCTCAAGGAAGGCAGGCTCTTCCAAAAAGCACAGCAGACAGTCAGAGCCCTTGAAATTCAAATCCAGTGATGGGCTTGATATTTTCGTAGGCAGGAACAACAGACAAAATGACCAGCTTACTTTAAAGACAGCGTCTACAAATGATATCTGGCTTCACACAAGAAATATTCCCGGTTCGCATGTCATAATCAAAAAGCTTCAGCACGATATACCGGACAGCACATTGCTGGAGGCTGCTGTTCTTGCTGCTTATCACAGCAAGGCAAGGTTGTCTTCAAACGTGCCGGTTGATTATACAACGGTTAAGAATGTGAAAAAGCCCGGCGGTGCAAAGCCTGGAATGGTTATTTACGAAAATTTTAAAACTATAATTGTTACTCCTGATGAGGCTGTTGTTAAAAAGCTGGGTGCAAAAAAACAGTACAATATTTGATTATTTATGCCTTGTTATTCGAAGGCTAATATTATAAGATTATAATTTAATAATGAATAAAACAATATTTAAATAAAGGAGGCTAACATAATGCTTTCGGAAAAAATAGTCCAAAACCTCAGAAACGGCTCCTGGATCCGTGCAATGTTTGAAGAGGGAGCCAGGCTCCGTCAAGCGATGGGAGCGGATAAGGTGTTCGATTTTACACTGGGGAATCCCGACCCGGAACCGCCTGCTGCAGTCAGAGAGATTCTCAAAAAATTCGTACTTGAAGAAACACCCGGAATACATAAATACATGAGCAATGCAGGCTATCCGGATGTACGTGAAAAGATTGCAAAGAAAACAAACCATGAAACAGGGCTTTCTCTTACCCAGGAACACATTATAATGACATGTGGTGCTGCAGGCGGTTTGAATGTCATCCTTAAAACCATTTTAAACCCGGGTGAAGAAGTTATTGTTCTGACGCCTTTTTTTGTAGAATACAATTTTTATATTGAAAACCATGGTGGTAAAATTGTAAAAGTAAACACTATCCCCGACTCTTTTCAACCTGACGTTGAGGCATTGAAAAACGCAATTTCTTCCCGTACCAAGGCAATAATAGTCAACACTCCGAACAATCCTACCGGGGTGGTATACAGTGAAGAAAATCTTAAAAAGATGGCAGAGGTTGTCGATGCAAAAGAGAAGGAATATAACTCCACAATATTTGTAATTTCCGATGAACCATATAACAAGTTGGTTTACGATGGTGTCAAAATACCAAATCTTCTGAACATATTCACTAACTCTCTGATCGTGAATTCTTACAGCAAATCACTATCACTGCCTGGAGAGAGAATCGGATACATTGCTGTTAATCCTGGTATTAAGGATGTCAGCCTTATGGTGGATGCAATGGTTTTTGCCAACAGGACGCTTGGCTATGTAAATGCACCTTCAATATTCCAAAAGGTTATTGCGGAATCACTTGATGAAGTTGTCGATACTGAAATATACAAGGTCAGACGTGACATGCTGTATAATAACCTGATTAAGTATGGTTTTACTTGCGTTAAACCTGAGGGCGCATTCTATCTGTTCCCCAAATCACCCATAGAAGATGATGTTTCCTTTGTGAAAAGTGCAGTAAAATACGGTCTTCTGCTTGTACCTGGAAGTGGCTTCGGCGCACCGGGATATTTCCGTATTGCTTACTGCGTCAGTATAGATACCGTCAAAAATTCTATTCCTGCTTTTGAAGCTATTGCAAAGGAATATAAGTTGATATAAAAGACCAGGATTTTACAAGGTCCGCCTGCAATCAGGCGGACCTTTTTAGCGCTGCAACAATTTATGGAAAAGTTTGAAAGGCTGGATACTTTGAAAACTTTATCAATCCCTTGATTTGATTACCAGCAGCATACCGCTTTTGATTGTAATCTCTGCAGTTTCCGCTGAAAATTCATTGCTTACTCCCCAGGTCCATCCCAGCCCCATGGTTGCATTATCCAGCTGATAATACAGTCCCTTTGTGCTGACTCCCTCCACCCTTTCAGTCAGCGGCAGGAGGGTAACTTTAGCACCTTCTTCCCGTGTTAGGGAAATTTTATCCTTTATCAGTGTAATTTCATTGTACTCATTTGCTATTATACAGCTTATTTTCTTATCCAGCATGGTTTTCAACATGAAAATGTTGGCCAGCGAATGATCCAGCCGTGTGCCGACACAACCGATCAGGATTATCCGGTCACAGCCCTTTTGTATGGCAGTATTCACAGCCAGTTCGGTATCCGTCATGTCCTTCTTGGGTGGAAATTTGACTATTTCAATCCCAAGCCCGATATAATACTCCATGATATCTTTGGAAATTGAATCAAAATCCCCCATCAGCAGGTCCGGTTTTATACCCAGCTTCAGCGCATGGTTGGCCCCGCCGTCGGCACATATGATCAAATCCGCCTGTACAGTGTACTTTTTATAATATGAATAGTCCTCTATACTTCCATTGCCGATAATAATCCCTGTCATCATTCAACACCAGCTTAAAACTCCAGCTTATCCTCATCGAACGCCTTTTCCTTAAGTTCCTTGATCATCTGTCTGGTATTTACTGCATTGAATATGGTTGAGCCGGAAACAATAACGTTTGCACCGGCCTTTGTAACCTTGAATATATTATTGATGTCTATCCCTCCGTCAATTTCTATATCCACATCAAGCTTTCTTTCAGTAATGATGTTTTTTAATTCCCGTATTTTTTCGGTCATGGATTCAATATAAGTCTGGCCTCCAAAGCCCGGATTCACTGTCATAAGGAGAATCATATCCACATCGCCCAATATACAATCGAGTGCCGACAGCGGCGTTGCGGGATTTAAGGCTACTGAGGCCTTTTTACCCCTTTGCTTGATACTTTGGATCACCCTGTTCAAATGAATGCAGCTCTCGGCATGCACGGTAATTATATCCGCTCCTGCATCAATAAAGCCGTCAATATAGTCTGCCGGATTCGATATCATCAGATGGACATCAAATTTAAGGCTTGTAACCAGTCTAAGGGACTTTACAACAGGAGGTCCTATTGTTATGTTCGGTACAAAATGCCCATCCATCACATCTATATGTATCAAATCTGCACCTGCGTGCTCAACCTTCTTTATTTCCTCCCCCAGTTTTGCAAAATCCGCCGACAACAACGATGGTGCAATTTTAATCATTTTTACCCCGCCTTTAATCATTTTTTATATATATTGTCATACTTCTCTTTCAATGTATTGTACACTTGAACATACCTCTCATACCTGCCGTGGCTGATAAGCCCGCTGGCAAGAGCCTCTTTCACGCAGCATCCCGGTTCGCTTACATGGCTGCAGTGTGAAAACCTGCATTTGTATACAAAATCACTGAACTCGCGGTAATATCTTTCCAGTTCGTCATGTGATATATCCGTTAGCTCAAATGAGCTGAAACCCGGTGTATCTACCACATAACCCCCGCACTCCAGTTCCAGCAGTTCTGCATGACGGGTGGTGTGCCTTCCCCTCTCGATTTTCCTGCTCACATCCCCTGTTTCCATTACCCACGAATTCAGTATCCTGTTTAAAATTGTCGATTTACCGACCCCTGATTGTCCGGCAAATACTGTTATCCTGCCACATAAAACTTCATGCAGAAAATCAAAGCCCTTATTGGCTTTGGAACTCAATTCCACTACCCTGTAATTTGCCTTCTTGTATTCTTCGGAGATTATACTGCAGACTCCTTCGGTATCAAGGTCTATCTTGTTTAAGCAAATTACAGCATCTATGCCTTTAAGCTCGGCTGTAATCAACAGCTTATCCATCAGAACGAGATCAGGGGCAGGAGACCTGACAGCCAGCACAACTGCAACCTGATTTATATTCGCAACGGCAGGCCTGATCAGAAATGTTTCTCTCGGCTTTATTTCATCAATATTCCCCAGTTTCCTGGATTCATCAATTACGGTTATGGAAACCTTATCCCCCGGGAGAGGGGTAATATCACTCTTGCGGAATATTCCTCTCGGTTTGCACTCAAAGAGCCCATCCTGGGTTTTTACGTAATAAAATCCCCCGATTCCTTTTATAATGATGCCCGATGGCAAATTTCCTACCTCCCTGGAGATTCCTCCGTAAACTCTGGCACATAGAGTTTGTCGTTAAAGTATATGCGCACTTTGCTGGAGCCTTTATCAGGTACCGGTATGGATATGCTTAAGGGAAATTCCTTTTTGTCCTTGTATCCACTCATAAGCGTTTCAACTTTTCCGGTATCCGAAGGCGTTATCTCAACCAGAACTTTTATTTTGTCACTGTAGTTCTGCGGATCTGTCAGATTTACCTTTCTTATAACAAGCCGCCTCTGGCTGACATCATTCTCGAATTCAATATCCACGGCACTTCCCTCTGCCACGGAAGACTTTGGAGGCGGGTCCTGCCTGATTATTCTTATAATGAAGTTTACACTGTCCGGAGGAGTTATTTTCCCCGTAACCAGTTTTGCATCTGACAACAGCTTCAGAGCTTCCGACCTGTTCTTACCTATAAGGTTCGGCACTTCCGTCTGCTTGACTTCAGGGCCCTTGCTTTTATATATTGTCACAACGGAGCCCGATTTCACTTCCTCATTTGCCGGAGGATCCGTTCTGATTACCCTGCCGGTTGCCACTGTATCGCTGAATTCATCGGTAACGCTCGCAATCAGCCCAAGTTCGTTTATCTTTCCTTCTGCAATGCGGTAGTCTGTATTTTTCAAGTCCACCAGCTTTATAAGGTTTGGACCGTCACTTATTTCAAACTCTATGGAATTATATCCGCCAATCTTCATCTTGCTCCCTGCGGCAGGGCTTTGAGTGATTATCATATCTTTCCCGTACTTGTCGTCGTACTTCTTCTTAGCGTCCTTCACTTGTATTTTCATGGCTTCAAGTTCTTTTTTAACGTCATAGAAATTCCTGCCTGCATAATTCTCCAGCACAAAATCCTTGTCCTTAATCTCGCTGCTCCCTGTTGAAGTGACGACCCGGTAGCCGACATAAACAAAAACCCCTATAAGAATGACTGACATCAATGCAGCAAGCCAGATTGTAAGCCTTTCATTCTTTTTGCTTTTTCTTTCGTCATCCTTCATTGAGGGATCATCCTTTATAAGCAAATTCTCATTCTGTATCGCACGTACCCTTCTTGTCGGAGAATTATCGGATTCATTGATTTCCACAAAGCCGCCATCCGGCTCCTTAAGGGATCTGTAAAGGTCTCCGAGCATTTCCGAAGCTGTCTGATACCTTTTATTCTGCTCTTTTTTTATTGCTTTCATTATTATGTCATTGACACTTTTGGGAATATTACTGTCCATCAAAACAGGTTCCTGTGCCGGAGTCTGAATGTGTTTCAATGCAACTGCGACCGGAGTTTCCCCATCAAACGGGACCCTTCCCGTAACCATTTCATAAAGGGCAATACCAAGTGAATATAAATCTGATTTTTCATCGGTATATCCCCCCCTCGCCTGCTCTGGAGAAAAGTAATGCACAGAACCGATAGTACTGCCTACCATGGTTATGGTAGTGGATGAAACAGCCCTTGCAATCCCAAAGTCAGTGACCTTTGCTATTCCGTCCCTGGTAAGCAGGATATTATGCGGTTTTATATCCCTGTGAACTATATTATTCATATGAGCATGTTCAATTGCGGAACATATCTGGATTGCGATATTCACTGCCTCTTTGCTCTCAAGGGCACCTTTTTTGGATATATACTCCTTCAGCGTGATACCCTGTACATATTCCATTACGATATAATGGATATCACCTTCATGACCGACATCATATATTGACACGATATTAGGGTGTGAAAGGCTTGCTACGGATTGCGCTTCGATCCTGAACCGTTTTACAAATTCCTCATCGTTGGTGAATTCCGGCCTTAAAATCTTGATAGCAACAAACCTGTTAAGAAGTCTGCATCTGGCCTTATAGACCAGAGCCATCCCTCCGCCGCCTATTTTTTCTATTAATTCATACCTGTTTCCAAGAACTTGTCCTTCCATACAAACACCTCAATTTTAATTGAAAGCTGCAGTAAAGCTTTGAGGTATGGGTTTTAAACCTGCAAGCCAAAAATGTTTTTCAATCAGCTTTTTAATTCTTAAATACTATTACTGTGATATTGTCCTCTCCACCTTTTTCGTTGGCAGCTTCGACAAGCTTTTCACACAAAAGTCCAGGATCGTCTATGGCTTCAATCATCTTCTTTATTTCTTCCTCACTTAACATATTTGTGAGGCCGTCGGTACAAATCAGGAAAACATCGTTGTCTTTAATATTGCAATTGTATATGTCCACCTGTATATCACCGGTACACCCCAGTGCCCGGGTTATAATGTTCTTTTTGGGATGGTTCTCCGCTTCTTCCTTCTTTAAGGAGCCATTCCTCAACAATTCCTCTATGTAAGAATGGTCTGTTGTTATACGTTCCATCATATCTTCCCTTACAATATAAACCCTGCTGTCTCCTATATGTCCTATAAACAGCTTCTTGTTGCATATAACCGCAACTATAAGGGTGGTTCCCATTCCAAAGTTGGATTTATCCACTTTTGAAAGATTAAAAACCTCAGTATTTGCCTTTGTCATGATTTCTTTTATTGTGGCGGGAATTCTTTCTTCATCGGTCAGAGTATCTGGAAAATTCAGTATATAGTTGCTTGCAAAGTCAACAGCTGCCTTGCTGGCTATCTCTCCGGAGTTGTGGCCGCCCATGCCGTCTGCAACTATAAATGAAACAGGCACACCCGGATAACCCGCTATTATATTGCAACTGTCCTCGTTTATTTCTCGTATTTTTCCCCTGTCACTTCTGACACCAAATCTCAACATAGCATCACCCTAATTTAAAATCAAAGATCATCAGCAATATTTAATATATATTATCTGATTTGAAAGCCCTGTCAGCTGTCTCTGCCTTCGGAAGAACTGCGCCTAAGCTGTCCGCAAGCGGCACTGATATCGCTCCCAAGCTCACGCCTCACAGTAGTTTCAATACCGGATCTTTCGAGTATTGCCTTGAAAACCTCAGTCTGCTGTCTTGCACTTTTTCTGAAATCATTACCCTCAACCGTATTTACCGGTATAAGGTTAACATGGCACAGCATGCCCTTGATCTTCCTGCCAAGCTCCATCGCATTCTCCCTGGAGTCATTGACACCGGAAATCAAAGCATACTCAAAAGTGATTCTTCTTTTTGAAACCTCTGTATATATCTTACATGCTTCAATTATTTTGTCAATAGAATACTTCCTGTTGACAGGCATGATTTTGTCTCTGATAGTGTCATTTGGGGCGTGCAGGGAAATAGAAAGTGTAACCGGTATGTTTTCCTGGGAAAGCTTGATAATTTCCGGAACAAGTCCGCAGGTTGACACAGAAATGTGCCTGTAGCCGATATTCAAGCCTTCAGGATGGTTGACAAGTCTCAAGAACTTCAAAACACTGGTGTAATTATCCAAAGGTTCACCAATTCCCATTATCACAATATTTCCTATCCGTTTCCCGCCATCCGACTGCATGGTGAGGATCTGCCCCAGCATTTCCCCAGGTGAAAGGTTCCTGTCAAAGCCTATGCCTGTAGATGCACAGAATCTGCAGCCCATCCTGCAGCCAACCTGTGAGGAAATACATGCGGAAATCCCATGCCTGTAATCCATGAGCACGCTTTCAATTACATTTCCGTCTTCAAGCTCCAGTAAATACTTTGCAGTCCCATCTATCCTTGAAACCAGTTTGTTTTTTATCCTGGGCATGCCAATACGGGAAATCCCTTTTAATTTCTCTCTAAAAGCTTTTGAAAGGTTTGACATGTCATCTATGGATGTGATTCCTTTCGCAAGCCATTGAAAAATCTGCTTAGCCCTGAATTTTTCCGCCCCTATGCCGGACAAGATCTGCTGTATCTCTTCAACCGACAAATCAAGCAGGTTGGTTTTGTCTTCCATTCAACAATCTCCTCTTTTGAGCTTGGCAATAAAAAAACCGTCAATCTTGTGTATATTGGGAAATATCTGTATGTATCCGTTCCGGGTTGTTTCAGATGTCAGTTCAACCGGCAGGATGTCTGATATGTCCACAAAATTGAACTCCGGGTTTGATTTTATAAATTTTTTCACCATTTCTTCATTCTCTTCAGGCTCTATGGTACATGTGCTGTATACCAAAAATCCGCCTTGCTTCACATACTTCGAAGAAGCTTCCAATATTGATTCCTGGAGGGCAGTTATTTCCTTTATGTCTGATTCGGTTCTTGCCCATTTGATGTCAGGCTTTCTACGTATTATCCCGAGGCCTGTGCACGGTGCATCCACCAATACCCTGTCCGCCTTTCCGATGTATCTTTCATCAACATGCGTTGCATCAAAAATTTCTGTTTTTATATTGGTTGTACCAAGCCTTTTCGCAGCATCATTTATGATACTTATCTTATGCTGGTGTATATCCCTTGCAATTACCGTGCCGTGTCCCTTCATCAGCCCGGCAATATGGGTTGCCTTTCCTCCTGGTGCACTGCATACATCAATTACCAGTTCTCCCTCCCAGGGATCAAGCACACTTCCCACCAGCATGGAACTTTCATCCTGCACCTGGAACAAACCTTGCCTATATGAATCAAGCCTGGCAATTGAGGACGGATTTTTAAGGATGACAGCCTCCTCATGATACCTTCCTGCTACGGCTTCTATGCCTTCTTTCCTGAATTCTTCAATCAATTGGTCCCTGTAGAGCTTCAGTGTGTTCGTCCTAACTGTAAATTCAGGGATTTCGTTGTTGCTGTCCAGCAGGCTTTCGGTAAATTCACCACCGAACCTGCTCAGCCAATGCCTTACAATCCATTGAGGATGAGAATACTTTACCGAAAGGTATTCCTCATATTCCTTATCTCTGTCCGGATATCTTATTATATCCCTGTTTCTTGCAATGTTTCTCAAGACAGCATTTACGAAGCCGCTGGATGCTGCATGTCCATACTTTTTGGACAGCTTTACGCATTCATTGCAGGCTGCCGACTCGGGAATCCTGCTGGTAAATAAAAGCTGATAAACTCCCAAACGCAGGATATTTATTATCCATGGTGAAATCTTTTTCAGTCTGACGCTTGAGAATTGTTCAATTACCCGGTCCAATGCGAGTTTCCACTTTACCGTACCATAGACAAGATCTGTGGCAAGCGCTCTGTCCACATCTTTTAACGCATATTCACCGAGGTACTTGTTAAGCGCAATATTCGAATACGCTCCCTTTTCATTTATGTCGTACAAAACCTTTAAAGCAGTTTCTCTGGCAATATCCATCAAAGCACCCTCAATCGTTCCTTCTTCTGTCGTTTGACAGCATTATCAAGCGCAACAGGTTTGCCATGGCTACAGCAGCAGATGCCACATATGTCATTGCAGCCGCACTGAGGACTTTTTTCACGGGAGCCATCTCTTCATAGGAAAGCATTCCCGATGACTCCAGAATTCTTATTGCCCTGCTGCTTGCATTAAATTCCACAGGAAGTGTAACGAGATAAAAAGCAACTGCTATCGTGAAGAATACAATTCCGAGATTTGTAAGCAGCTGCCAGCTGAACATTATCCCGAAAATTGCCATATAGGGACCTATAGAAGAGCCGATGTTTGCCATGGGAACGAGGCTGCTCCTCAATCCCAGGGGCGCATATCCCACCTTATGCTGTATTGCATGCCCTGTCTCATGTGCAGCAACACCAATGGCCGCAACTGAAGTACTGTAGCAGACAACCTCCGATAATCTTACAACCCTTGATTTTGGGTCATAATGGTCAGTAAGCTCCCCCGGTACCATTTCTACCTGAACATCATAAAGGCCGTTCCTGTTCAATATTTCCCGGGCGATATCCGCACCGGTAAGACCTCTTCTGTTGATATACCCGCTGTACTTGCTGAAAGTACCCTTGACCTTGAACTGTGCATATAATGAAAATAAGAATGCAGGCAGAACCAGCATTATATAGTATTTATCTATACCAAAAAACATAATCATACCTCCCTTTCGTCAAACCGATAATAATGAATTCAATTTTTCTTCCAACTCTACGATATTCAAAGCAGTATCACGGCATGGCCCGTTAGGCCTTTCATTTATTATTCCCATAACCGGGATGCTTCCCACATCTGCAATCCCGCTGGATAAATCCCTTTCACACGCAACCGATAATATAACCCCCGGTTTATCCCTTCCGATTACATTTCTTGCTGCAGTTCCCCCTGTAACCACAATTACAGGTACTCCCGACCTGTCGGCAATCTTCAGAACATCTCCAATGCTGCAGTTTCCACAACGTTTGCAATTGTTCACATCATTGGTCACTTTGATAGCACATCCGGAATTCTGCAGGCAGTGCGGCAGCAGGATCAATATATTCTCTGCCCTGTATTTCAGTCCTGTCGATTCTACCGCTATATTATTGATTTCCACAAACAATTTCCGTACAGCATCCTTCTCAACACCTGCAAGGGTTGATACAAAGACTGCTGCAGGAAAGACTGTCTTCAAGGCTGATTTTACGAACCACATAAAATGTTTGCTGATCTTTTTGTTTTTGTAGGCATTGAAGACAGCAGCCGTCGATAGAATCAACAATACCGTCGATATTATTATTACAAGAATCAGGAATAATAATATGATATTGTAGGTGTTTATTGTGAAATGTATGTAAACAAGTCCGAAAATGCTCAACACTGCAATATTGAATAAAATTATAAGACCGGAAATGTACATAAACCGGCTGAAGCTTTTATCCCAGCATTTCCCCTTCATTTATCCTGTAACCTCTCACATATTCGGCTGCGCTGATTCTCTTTCCAGAGTCCAGTTGTACTTCCAACAATTTTGCACGGCCTTTTCCACAGCACACTTCAATGCCTTCCCTGTCTATTTTATAAACCATTCCCGGTGATTCACACACTTCAGCTTCATCAGCAATTGCGGTTTTCCATATTCTCAGTCTTTCACCGTTTCGTGATGTAAAAGCGCCAGGCCACGGATTTGTTCCCCTTACCAGGTTGTGTACCTCCCTTGCTGAGCTGGTCCAGTCAATCAACCCGGTCTCCTTCTGAATCATGGCTGCATAGGTAGCTTCATTTTCAGGCTGCCTTATCCTCTTCAAAGAACCGCTTTCAAGGCTTTTTAATGTATCCTTGAGGACTGCCGCACCTATTTGTGCAAGCCTGTCATGGAGCTCTCCGGCAGTAACTTCATCATCGATATCAATCTCCCTTTTAAGGAGCATGTCTCCGGTGTCCATACCCACATCCATGTACATGGTTGTGATACCGGTAGTCTTTTCTCCGTTTATCACGGCTCTCTGGATTGGAGCTGCCCCCCTGTACCTGGGCAGTAATGAACCGTGCACATTTATACACCCTAATGGAGGAATATCAAGTACTTCCTTGGGTAGAATCTTCCCATAGGCAACAGTGACAATAAGATCAGGATTTAATTCTCTTATTTCCGCCGCAAATTCCCGGGTCTTCACTTTCAGAGGCTGCAAAACGCTGATATCCTTCTCCAGTGCATATAATTTCACCGGAGGTGCAGACATTTTATTTCCTCTGCCCTTTGGTTTGTCAGGCTGCGTAACTACGGCAACAACCTCGTATCCTTCCATTACAAGCATATCCAGACTCGGAACGGCAAATTCGGGTGTCCCCATGAATACTATCCTCAACAATGTACACCTCCACATCAACCCTTTTTCTCAAGCTCTTCCTTGTCAACAAGCCTTATTGCCTTGTCCTTGAAGAGTATGCCGTCCAGATGGTCTATTTCGTGGCACAGGGCTATAGCCAGAAGCCCGGTGCCTTCTGTTTCGAACTGCTCACCCTTTGCCTTCAAAGCCTTGACGACAACCTTTGCAGGCCTCTTCAGTTCGCCATATATACCCGGTACACTCAAACAGCCTTCAAATTCCGTCTGTTCTCCCGATTGTTCGGTTATAACGGGATTGATAAGCTCTATCAGGCCTTCTCCCACATCTATGACAACAACTCTTCTCAGTATTCCCACCTGGGGTGCCGCCAAGCCTACCCCATCCGAATTATACATGGTGTCTGCCATATCTTTCAGCAGAGTTAGTATTTTTTCGTTTATTACATCAACCTCTTTTGATTTTTTTCTTAGAACTTCATCCCCGTCTTTTCGTATGTTTCTCAATGCCATAGTTTTAATCCTGCGCCCCCTGATTGTTCATAATAATATAATAATATAATTATAGCATAGATGAAGGATTAATATCCATATTAAGCTCTACTGAACCTTTGGCTTTAGATCTGTAAGCTTCGTCCGATACATGAGTCAACACACCGACAATCTTTTCCAGATCTTTGGACTTGATTATTATTCTCCACCTGTATTTGTTTTTGATTTTTGACAGCGGTGCACGTATTGGTCCCAGGACAGCTGCTTCATCTTCTCCGAATTCTCCTGAAATCTTGCTTTTTATTTCTTTAGCCGTTGAAAAAACCAGCCTGTCATTTACTCCGCTCAGAATAACTGTTGCCAACCTGGTAAACGGAGGGTATTCCAGCTTCTCCCTTATTTTTATTTCCTGGTTGTAAAATGAATCATAATCATGACTACAGGCGGATTTAATGCTATAGTCCTCAGTGTTGTAAGTTTGAATGATTACTCTTCCGGGAAGCTCTCCTCTACCTGCTCTGCCAGCCACCTGGGTTATGAGCTGGAAGGTTCTTTCCGATGCACTGTAATCATCCAGATTCAGCAAACTGTCGGCGGCAATCACTCCCACAAGAGTCACGTTCGGAAAATCGTGCCCCTTTGCAATCATTTGCGTCCCGACCATAATATTGATGTTCTCTTTCCTGAAGGCTCCCAGCAGCTCTTCATGCGAATGTTTTCGTGTTGTGGTGTCCATATCCATTCTGATAACTGAAGATCCCTGGAACTGTTTCCTGATTTCCTCCTCAACCCTCTGTGTCCCAGTCCCGAAATGCCTGATATAATTGCTCCTGCATTTTGGACAGGTTTCAGGGCTGCGCACGGTATATCCACAGTAATGGCATATCAATCTGTCATCATGGGAGTGATATGTAAGTGAAATATTGCAGTATATACATCTCATTACATAACCACAGCTTCTGCACAATACAAAAGACGAATGTCCTCTTCTGTTTAAGAACAATATCGTCTGCCGGCCGTCATTTATATTCCTGCCTATCTCCTCAAAAAGCCTGTTGCTGAAAATTGACCTGTTGCCTTCCACCAATTCATTTCTCATATCAATCAGCTCAACTTCAGGCATCATAAGGTTATTTGCCCTTTCATTCATTTCAAGAAGGGCTACTTCACCTCGTACAGCCCGGTAATAGGTCTCTACCGACGGAGTGGCCGAGCCGTACAGGAGTACTGCATTATCAACACTGCAGCGTTTACATGCAATTTCTTTTGCCTGGTATTTGGGAGTGATTTCAGATTTGTAAGTATTCTCGTGTTCTTCGTCAATAATAATGATGCCGAGATTTTTAAAAGGCGCAAATACGGCAGATCTGGCACCCACCACTATTTTTATTTTTCCATCCTTCACAAGCCGCCACTGGTCATGCCTTTCTCCAAGCGACAACCTGCTGTGCAATACAGCCACCTGTTCCCCGAACCTCCCCTTAAACCTTTCAACCATTTGAGGTGTAAGAGAAATTTCAGGTACAAGTACAATGGCTTCCTTCCCGTTTTCAATGCAGTATTGTATAAGCTGCAGGTACACTTCTGTTTTTCCGCTACCTGTTACGCCATGAAGAAGGGCTTCCCTGAAGCTGCCTTCCGCAATAAGCTCCTTAAGGGCATTCATCACGCAAGACTGCTGTTTCGTAAGCTTTAAAGGCTTTGTCGGAGGCACTTCCTTATTACTGTAGGGATTTCTTTCAACCTTTATATCCTTGAAGTCTATATGTCCATATTTCTTCAGGGTGTCAAGCACACTTCCCGAAACACCTGCGAACTTTGTAATATCTGACACGGAGATGTACTCATTGTCAAGCAGCATTTCCAAAACTCTTATTTGTTGTATGCGCTTTATCCTGTTGCTTTCTATCTCTTCAATTATTTCTTCCCTTTCACGGCAGATATAAGCCACACGTACGGTTTTATCACTGACAAGAGGCCTGTGTTGCTCATAAACTCTTATTAAACCCAATTGTTCAAGTGCTTTGATGCGTTTTGCAAAATCCTTAAGCCCGGTTTGACTTTTTAACTCATCATATTCGCATTCATTTCCGCTCTCCGAAAGAGCATCCATTATTTTCCTGTTCCCTGGCTTAAGGCTCACGTCATGGCTGATCAACTTCACGATTCTTATATTTCTGACGCTGATTCCCGGGGGCAGCATACATTTTGCAGCATCTGCAAATGTACAGATGTATCTTGTCCTCATCCATTGCGCAAGCTTTATCATTGCTCCGGACAATACAGGTTCACTGTCGATAACCGAACTGATATCCTTAAGCTCGTTCATTTCACTATTTGATACAATATCAAGCACATATGCCTCGGTACTTCTGTTACCTCTCCCAAAGGGCACAATAACTCTTGTACCCGGTTTAACGGCATCTTCCAGCTCTCTTGGTATGAAGTAGTGGTATTCCCTGTCAAACTCTCTCGTACAATTGTTTAAGGCAACTGAAGCAATATTTTTCATAGTCCACCTTTTTTGTGCAATTTAGCAACCAAAAAAAAAATCGCTTTATTCAGCAATTTTTTTGTTTTGATAAAAATTAAATCAAGCAATAAATTCCTTCAAAAATTCCGGCATTTCTTCATTGTCTCCATTGATGCTGATGTTGAAAGTTACATTGTATTTTGAAGCAAGCTTCTTCAAGCCGGTAAAAAACTCCTTCAGGTTCTCGGTGCGTTCTTTCACTATATAAGTAAGTCCGTCTATGAATACTCCGTCTATATCATAATCCTGTGAAATCATACCACATAAGAATCCAAGAAAAGCAGTAGACCCTTCTACAGGAAAATCAGCTACATTAATGAATCTGATTTTACGCTTCAAATCATACATCAGTTGATTGCTGTCATCAATAAAAACTACATCTCCGGAAGATTGTTCGGCAAAGTTGTTGGCATTTTCTACCAGTATCTTTGTCTTTCCCATACCTTTTTTTCCGTAAATAACATTAATCATTGGTATCTACCCTTTCTTTTTTAGATTATGCAGGATAAATCAATACTATTTTGTTACTTCACCTTATCTATACAATAATATATCCATCGGTTGATTTCAAGCTTAATTTCAAATTAAACAGCTAAAACACGGATTTCATCCCAAAGACCTGATCAAGTTCTCAAAAATTGTCTTATATGCGTTGTCAGGCAAAACGTCCAGTACTCTCAAGCCTCTTTCAATATATCTTCCGAGCATTATTTCAGTGTTCTCAATTCCTCCGTTGGTCCTTACCATGTCAATCACATTTGATATATCATCTGCAGCCGCCTTATCTTTTTTTACCGAAAACTCCAGCAGTAAATTTTTTATTTTCGGACAGTTGTTCATTGCATAAATCACAGGCAGGGTAAAAACTCCCTCACTGATATCCTTTCCCACCGGTTTCCCGGCGGAACCTTCACTTGAAACAAAATCGTTCAAATCATCCCTGATCTGAAATGCAATTCCATAATAAAACCCGAATTTAGCCAGATTCTTTGCAATATCCTCCTGGCATTTCGAACTGAATGACCCCAGACCACATGCAGCACCAAAAAGCACAGCTGTTTTTCTGCTTATCCTTTTTAAATATGAAACAACCGTAGAATCAATATTGTACCTTTCCTGGTACTGGTCAACTTCACCTTCACATATGGTCTTTATACCTCTTGCGACGATATCCAGCCTTTTCAGGGGAATATCCTTGGAAAGCATCAATACAGCCTTCGTAAACAGAAAGTCGCCGGCGTAAACGGCCATATCCAATCCATATT
>CALMWN010000348.1 GCA_937873555.1 uncultured Clostridia bacterium | reverse complement strand
GAGTATTATCCTCTACCGCCGTATGCCTTTTGTTATAAGGGTTTGAAACAATTTTGTCTTCTGAAAAAAGCTGAAAATATGTCAGGTATATTATAAGCGAAAGAAAAAGCAGGCATACAAAAACCAGTATGTGTATAATTTTTTTATTTTCCTTCATTGGCCTTACTCCTCTCTTTGCTGCTGGCCCCTCCTGATATGGCCTGCAGTATTCCAAGAGCTATAAAGCTGGTTGTCAGTGAGCTTCCTCCATAGCTTATAAAAGGCAGTGTTATTCCTGTTAAAGGTATGAGCTTTATTACACCACCTATTATAATAAAAGTCTGAAGACCGAACATGACTGTCACGCCAAGTGCTACGGTTTTCTCGAAGTTATTCCTTACAGTCATCACTATTTTAAACCCCCGGTAGGAAAGGATGAAGTATAGAAGCACCACCGCCACACCGCCGAAAATCCCCATTTCTTCACATATGGCAGAGAAGATGAAATCAGTATTCACCTCGGGAATCAAATCCGGCCTGCCAAGTCCTATTCCGGTACCAAAAAAGCCCCCGTTCCCGATTGCAAACAGAGATTGCGCTATCTGGTATCCCTTCCCTGCTATGTCCGTCCAGGGATTAAGCCAGGTATCAACTCTTACCCTTATATGATAGACAAAGATATAACCTGCAAGAATACCGGCAACTGCTATTCCTGCGTTGACAAGGAGAAATCTGATGTTGTCTTCATATACATACAGCATGATGATATAGATTAAAAAGAATAAAACCGCTGTTCCCCACTCCTGCTGCAATATCAGAAAACCTATATTCATAAAGGTAATTGCTGCTAAAACAGCATTGCTGCCTATTTTCCATCTGGTCAAATATGGCCGGAGCCTCCATGGGATCAAATCCTCCGGATGGCTATAGCCACATGCAAGGAATAATATGAAAAGTATTTTAACCAGCTCTGAAGGTTGAAAGCTGTATCCATGAATCACAATCCAGTTGGTAGACCCCCTTATGTTTTTCCCAAAAAGCAACGTGACCAGGAACAATACAAAGGAAGCAGCAATATAAAAGTACAACAGTCTATCCCAGATTTTAATTCTGCTGTAAACTATATAAGTCATCAAAAAAAGAGCTGTACCTGCAGCAAACCACATAACC
>CALMWN010000347.1 GCA_937873555.1 uncultured Clostridia bacterium | reverse complement strand
ATGGAATACAGAATAACCAGCATAGCCACGAAAGTGACCACAAAAAGCATAACCGCAGTAAGAGGGTCAATGAGAAGTCCCATCTGTATGTTCAGTCCCCTGAAATTGCCAATTGAGCTGATATTCATCCAGTCCACCGCTATTTCAACCGGCTGCGGGTTTGCGATCTTCTCACAAAGAATCCCTATGGAAATCAAAAAAGATATTGCTACTGATACCAGCGCAATAACTGCACTTGCTGTTTTTGCCCTGTTTGTGACAAATATTACCAGCAAAAAAGCCACAAGCGGCAGCAAAGGTATCAACCATGCGTAATTAACCATGTGCCATAATCACCGTCCTCCAAAAATTTACCATTTTAACCAGCTCATATCATCAATCGTACTAGATTTACGGTGACGATAAATGGATAACACAATTGCCAGACCTACCGCAACTTCCGCAGCAGCAACAACAATAATAAAAACAGCAAATATGTGGCCTGTCAGCTTTTCATGCGACATAAAATGATTAAACGCCACAAGATTTATATTCACTGAATTAAGCATCAACTCTATCCCCATGAAAACCGCAACCGCATTTTTTTTTGCCAAAGCCCCGTATAACCCTATGCAAAACAAAGCAGCAGCCAATATCAAATAATGATTCAAGGTTATCATTTCTTATTTTCCACCCCTCTTCCTATGATAATTGCACCAATCAAGGCAACCAGCAGCAGAATGCCTGCAGCTTCAAAAGGAAGGGCATAGTCTCCCAGAAGCAGGTCCGTTATCTGGTTGATGGTGCCCGACGTCGCCGCGGGAGCTGTCAACTTCCAGTCCGTCAGCAGAATAAGGCGTCCCAGCATCAGAAACAGAGCTGCAGAAACTAAAATACCTGCAAGCTTCAATGAATTAAAAGGGTTGCTTTCCAGGATATCTCCCCTTCTCGTCAGCATGACACCAAATACCAGCAGCACCGATATTGCTCCGACATACACCAGAATCTGTACAAGGGCGAGAAAATCAGCGTAGAGTAATAGAAATACACACGCCACGCCGATGAAAGATGCAATCATATACAATGCACTGTGAACCAGGTTGGCAGATTGTACCATTTTAAAGGCTGAAATCAAAATGACTGCTGCAAAAAGATAGAACAAAATAGTTGAAGTCTCCATCAATTAAACCTCCTGCTGTCCGCTTCCTGTTTTATTAACCGCGTCCTCCGCCGTTTCCCCTTCATTCCTGCGTGCAATTCCTTCCCAGCTGGCTACTACGTCATCCTTGGAAAAACCGGCAAGTTCAAAATCCGGCTTTGAATTCAACGCTTTGGTAGGACAGGCTTCTATGCACAGTCCGCAAAACAGGCAATAACAAATATTCATCCTGTAGTTCTCAAGCACTCTTTTTCCCTGCTCGTTTTTGAAGTAGTCCACTTTTATCACCGAATTGGGGCATGCATCAGCGCACAGATTACATGCAATACACTTTTCAGCACAGAAATCGAAGGAACCGTGTGAACGCGCTGGCAGCTTTGGCTTGACTTCAGGATATTTCTCAGTTATTTTCTTCTGGAAAAACCTCTTTATGGTTATGCTTAAACCTTTCACCAAACCCTGACCGAACATTCACATCACCTCCCCATCATTTGAAATAACTTTATTCCCACACCCGTCAGCAATATATTGACAAGGGCCACCGGAATCAAAAGCTTCCAGTTAAGCTTCATCATGTGGTCAAGCCTGGCTCTCGGATATGTCCAGCGGATCCACATGAAGAGGAAAATCATGAAATAGACCTTTATGATAAACCATGCCCATCCCGGAAGCAAGGGTCCCTGCCATCCTCCGAGGAACAACGTTGCCGCAAGAGCTGAGAGGCTGAACAGGTTTGCATACTCCGACAGGAAAAACAATGCAAAACGCATACCGGTATATTCGGTATGATATCCTCCGACAAGCTCCTGCTCGGCTTCCGGCATGTCAAAAGGGGCTCTGTTAAGCTCTGCTGTGGCTGCAATGATAAAAATAACAAATGCAACAGGTTGAAGCAGAATGTACCACAAACCCTTTTGTGCATTGACAATCTCCGAAAGATTCAAAGAACCGACCATCATTACGACTCCAAGCAGTGAAAGCACCATTGGAATCTCATAGCTGATAATCTGTGCTACAGTCCTCATCCCGCCAAGCAGGGAGTATTTATTGTTGGAACCCCAGCCCGCCATCAAGATCGATATTGTAGTAGTTGAAGACAATGATATGAAATAGAAGAGTCCAATATTCGGATTGACAACCGTCAGGTTTTTTCCGAAAGGAACAACCGCGTAAAGGGCTATAGCTGTGGTAAAAATAGCTATCGGAGCGATCTTGAAAACAGCTCTGTCCGCAGCCTGTGGGATAATCGATTCCTTACCCAGCAGTTTTACGGTATCATTGACAGTCTGTAAAAGGCCGAACGGTCCTACCCTGTTGGGTCCGAGCCTCTCCTGGAAAAAACCCGCAACCCGCCTCTCCATCCAGACCAGTATCAATACATTGAGCAAAACAAACACCAGAACCAGAACAAAATATAAAGCAATCATTCCTATATCCATCTGTATATCTCCTTCAAAGTAATTTCTTAAAGAGTCAAACCCAAGTGCTTTTTAACATAACAAATTTCCAGTTTTTTAAAATGTTAAAAAGCACATCCGATTAAACTCGCCGAAAGCATAATTTATTTCTTGAAATAAATTATGTGAAATGGCATTAGCGGTCAATTTCTCCAAGTACTATATCCAGGGACGCAAGTAGTGATACAAAATCCTGGATTGTAATCCCTCTTGCAATTTCAGGTATAACACCGATATTCACAAAAGATGGGCCATGAATATGCACTCTTGACGGTTTTGTGCTCCCATCGCTTATGATGTAATAACCCAGTAGTCCCTTAGACCCTTCGATCTGGTGATAAATCTCACCCTTGGGAGGTTTGATGACCTTGGGGACCTTCGCCATAACCGGCCCCTCAGGTATTGATTCAACAGCCTGCTCAAGGATCCTGAGGCTTTGATACATTTCAAGCATACGTATATAGTATCTGTCAAAGCAGTCTCCATTGTGCAGGACAGGAATTTCAAAATCAAACCGGTCGTATATACTGTATGGTGAGGCTTTCCGCAAATCGAACTGTACTCCCGACGCACGCAGGTTGGGACCTGTAAAGCCATAATCAATGGCTTTTTTTGCATCAATCGGACAGATATTTTTGGAACGCCCTGTAAATATTTCATTTCCCGACACCAGATTGTCAAAATCCTTTATTCTTCCCGGCAGTTCTTTTAACAGTTTTTTCAATGCAGGCATGAATTCCTCGGGAAGGTCACGTGACAGCCCGCCTATCCTCATATAGCTGACTGTAAGCCTGGAGCCGCATGCCATTTCAAACAGGTCAAGGATTCTCTCCCTGTCTGCGAAAGCATACATCCACGCTGTAAAAGCGTTGAAATCCAAAGCCATACTCGCAACCATGACCAGGTGGCTGGCTATCCTCTGGAGCTCGCACATAATCACCCTTATATACTCTGCCCTTTCAGGCACTTCAACACCCATCAGTTTTTCAACAGCTCCGACATACCCATGGTTATTGAGCATTGAAGCAAGATAGTCCAATCTTGAAGTATAAGGAATAATCTTAGTATATGTGCGGCTTTCACACATTTTTTCAATCCCTCTGTGCAGATAACCTATGACATTCTCCGCTTCAGACACATACTCACCGTTAATTGTCAGAACAGCCTGGTAAACGCCATGCGTACTGGGGTGCTGAGGACCCAGATTCAATTTGAACTCCTGTGTCTCAAAAGAGTCATTATTCATCGACATCACAAAATGCACTCCTCGTTGTTTTATTAAAACCTTTCGATTATGTCCGGTTTAAAATCCTTCCGGAGGGGATGCCCCTCGAAATCCTCAGGGCAAAGTATTCTTTTCAGGTTACCGTGTCCTTCAAATACAATACCCATCAGGTCAAATATCTCCCTCTCCATTACATCCGCCGCCTTCCATACCGGTATGCTTGAAGCAACAGAAGGGGATTGTTTGGATAAGCCCGTTTTCACCCTTAAAACCCCGGCATTTTCCAGGTTCATCAGATGATAAACAACCTCAAGCCTGTCATTATATTCTGCCGAGGTTATATCCAAAAGCATTTCAAAGCCGTGCTTCTCCTTTAAAAGCTGCAACAGTTTTATTATCTCTACCTTATTAACGCTGACAGCCTGGCTGTCTTCAGTCAATGCCAGGCTTCCGTCAAAATCCTTATTCAATCGCTCAAGCAGTTCTGAAGTATTAAGCATCCTTCTTCACCTCCTGAGCTTTTTGACCCCTGAGCTTATCCCTCAGCTTCAGGAAACCGTCAATTAACGCCTCAGGCCTTGGAGGACAGCCGGGTATGAATACGTCCACGGGTATTATCTTGTCAACACCCCTCAAAACGCTGTAGGAGTCAACAAAAGCACCGCCTGAAATAGCACAGCTTCCCATCGCAATCACATACTTTGGTTCAGGCATCTGGTCATACAAGCGTTTTACCAGAGGTGCCATTTTGTCTGTAACAGTGCCTGCTACAATCATTAAGTCGGCTTGCCTGGGAGAAGGTCTGAATACCTCAAACCCGAAACGTGACAAGTCATACCTTGCACCCCCTGCCGCCATCATTTCTATAGCGCAGCAGGCCAGTCCGAAAGTTACAGGCCAAAGTGAATTCGAGCGGCAGAAGTCAAGCATTTTATCTACCGTTGTCATGATTATATTATTATTAACTGAATCTTCTGCCTGATATTTATTTATTTCCATTCCAGAGCCCCTTTCTTCCATGCATACCATAATCCTACCACGAGTATGGCAATAAAGATTATCATTTCAACAAACGCAAACAAGCCCAGAGATTTGAACCTGACAGCCCACGGATAAAGGAAGACAGTCTCAATATCGAATACCACAAAAATCAAAGCGTATAGAAAGTAATTGATTTTGAATTGAATCCAGGTTGGTCCCTGAGTATCCAAGCCGCACTCATAGGTTGTTTCCTTTTCACTGCTGGGTTTTTTTGGCCTGACCAGCCAGTTGAAAATCAGTACAATTGCCGC
>CALMWN010000346.1 GCA_937873555.1 uncultured Clostridia bacterium | reverse complement strand
AGATTGACCTATCTTTTCCATAAAGTTCAGTTTATGCCCTACATCCATTCTTGGAATATAAGTAATTATATAAGATTCCATGCCTGAGTTCATCGGTTATTATCCCGGTGAGAATATTGATTTGTACCCTATCCTGCAGTGCAAAGAGTATCTTTCTATATTTCCTCACTGCGTTTTGTTCTCCCCTGATTGCCTTTTTAACTCCTTCGCAGTAGGATGCCGGTTTCTCAAAAGTTACATTCTGAGGTGGTGGCAGTGTCTGTCCGGTCAACTGAAAATAAACCTGTCTGAAAAGACCAAAATGGCTGATTTCATCATCACGTATCCCTGTAATTATTTCTTTGTCCTCGTCAGAGGGTGCATTTTCAATCAGGTATTGATAAAATGCCCTGTCTTCAGCCTCACCGGCTGCTGCTTCCTGGATTAGCTTCAAAGCTTCCGGAACATTCTGGGGATAGGTATATTGATCCAACCCTGCCATGTTCATTGGAACCTGAGGTATTTCATGCTGTCCCTGCATCGTCATGTCAGGCATAGTTTGCGGCATCATATACTGATTTTGCATTATCATGCAAGGCAGCGTATGTGTCATATAAGGCATACTGCTATAATTCTGCATAGATATTCCTCCTCGTTATAGCTTTTTTAATACTCTTGCTTATAGGTATTCTTTAAGTGATATTACTTAAACTTTTAAATTATTTCACTTGATTTGATTTTTTCAATAAAGTACCTGTATTCTCTTATATAATCTTGGCAGGAACATTTTTTCCTGTTGGTGAAAGCCTTAATATCTCAAGAAATATTTCAGGATTAAGATAGTTGGGGTCTGTAAACATCAGCGGTGCATTAATCGGAAAATGTATGATCGGTGATGCCAAAAGTCCATAGTGATAGGTTGTTAAAGGTACCGGTATAATCGCGTTAGGCCTCCACTCCACTTCAGGACTCGGATATATCATTTTTGTAACATACGTATTGAACTCTATGGGGTTTGAACCTAATACCCTTGTAGCATCTGCTGTATCAATCGCCTGATTATAGGTTATAAAGTATTGATACATTTAACTGCCTCCTGCAATCGTACCTGTTAACATAATATTCAGTAATGTAAGTAATTGTGATTGATGTGTTGAATTAAACCTGAAAGAAAACATGTTGGAGAGCTCCAACAACTGCTTTATATGATTAGTCCAAGAGAAGCTGAATATACCGAAAAGGGAAGACAGAAAATCCAGCAACAGCAAGCGCAGAATTTTCAAGCCCCATTACAGTAAAAACCGGCATAAACAGCCGGTTTTTACTGTATAGATTTTCATATGCAATATACCAAACAAAATCCTTCATTTTTACAAAACTTTCCAATATTTGCATTATTCCGAACACGATTTTTATGTTTTTATAAAAATTATAATAATGAAAATGATTGTCCTCTTACATTATTTCAGTTCAAAAAGAACCTCAATCTCAACTGGAATATTGCCCGGAAGGACGTTTGTTCCTATAGCTGAGCGGGCTGGCTTGCCGTTTTCTTCACCAAAAATATCAATTAGTATCTGTGAAGCAGCGTTAATAACCTTGGGTTGATCAAAAAAGTCTTCACTGCTTGCAACAAAAGCAAGTATTTTAACAACTTTCCTAATTCGATTCAAATTTCCTATTTGTTTTTTTACTACGCTTAAGACATTAAGAATACAAGCTCTTGCAGCCTCTTGGGCTTGCTCCAGAGTCAAGTCAGATCCTACCTTGCCAATCTGCACTGGTATACCGTTAACCTGCGGACCACAGCCAGATGAATAAACAAACTTTTCTCCAAACTCAAGAGCTGGGGTATAGATACCTCCAGCAGCTGGAGGTTCGGGTATAGTAATGCCCAACTCTTTTATTCTATCATTTACATTCATAATCTATACTTCCCTTCTTAAAAAAGTTCCATTCTTAACACCTGTAGGCATACCGTTAAGTACAACAGTTTCGCCACCTATCAATACAATATCCATACCTTTTGCCAGTTGTGTGGAATTTTCATAGGTTGCAGTATCCAAAACTTCATCTGGATTAAAGAGCAGTAAGTCAGCCACATAGCCGGCTTTCACAAGTCCTCTACCCTTAAGCCCTACACGGGCAGCCGGCATTGAAGTCATTTTCTTTACCGCCTTTTCCAAAGTTAAAACTCTTGATTTTCTTACATATTGGGATATAACCCTTGGAAAAGAACCATATAGTCTTGGATGTGGATTACCTGCTGCCGGATAGATTGAATCAGATATTATCATGGAGTATGGCAAACGCATTACCTTAATGACATCCTCCATTGACATGCTGAATATCACCATACCCACCCTTCCTTCCTCTGACTGAAGAAGGTCACATACGCAATCTACCTCATCCCGGCTGGTATCTCGGGCAATTTCAGCAATACTCTTTCCTACGAACCTTTTATTTTCCTCCTGGTTCACGGAACTAATTACCACACGTTCCCACCCAAGAGACAAAACAAGATTGTCCCAACCGTTATGTTTTCTGGAAAGTTCTGAACGCAGCCTGTCACGCTCCAGCTTTTCATCAAATCTCAAAAGTGCCGTTTCCATACCTTCCGCCAAAAATGACGGTGGTATTATGGTTAACAGCATGGTTGAACCAGCTTCATATGGATACACATCACATGTTACATCCTGTCCAAGCTCTCGGGCATCTTCTATAAGTTCAATAGCACGGTTCAGGTTTTCTCCCCAATTATTTTGTCCAGCTGCCTTAAAATGGCTGATGTTAAGGGGAATTTCAGCTCTGTAGGCTATTTCAATAACTTCTGCAACAGAATCCACCAAGCTGTCACCCTCACCACGGATATGAGTTGTCAATATACCATTGTACTTACTTATTTCTCTCGCTAACTCAGTAAGTTCATACGTTGAATAGCTGCACTCGGGAACGTACATTATACCCATTGACAGCCCCATGGCGCCTGATTGCATAGCTTCATCCACATATGCTTTTGCCTTATCCATCTCCCCCGCACTCATAGGAGACGGGTCAAAACCCTTTACAGCAATACGTACCGTACCATTACCTGCATATGTACCCGCATTAAGCGGCAGAGGCTTGCTGGCAACCCGCCTTGTGTAATCATGGAAGCTGGTAAACTCTTCTTCCTCTGAAACTTTACCAAGACAGGGCTCCAGATATTTATACAGCACTTTTTTCTGTTCTGACGGGCACGGTGCAGCTGACATGCCGCAATTACCTGAAATACATGTGGTTATCCCTTGAAGCAACTCTGCCGTACCAAATTCCTTACCCAGTACTTTAAAATCTGCATGACGGTGTATATCGATAAAACCCGGCGTCAGATACCGCCCTGCGGCATCTATTACTTGATGTGCATCTATTTCATCAAATTTTCCTATGCCATTAATAATACCC
>CALMWN010000345.1 GCA_937873555.1 uncultured Clostridia bacterium | reverse complement strand
GATTAGCGGTTTGTAATGCCTTATTTCCATATTTTAGGTGCAGAATTCAGGATATTTATAATAAACCTGCAACTTTAACTTTTTGCCACACGGCCAAGGTATGCTTCCGTTACCCTCGGATCATTCAATAACCCCTTGGATTCTCCTTCAACGACAATTTTCCCTTCTTCAATAACATATGCATAATCTGATATCTCCAGAGCAAGTTTTGCATTCTGTTCAACCAACAGTATCGGTATACCTTGCCTATTGATTTCCTGTATTTTCTTAAACAGCTCATTGACAATTACCGGTGCCAAACCCATGGAAGGTTCATCCAGCAGAAGCAATTTGGGTCTTCCCATCAACGCCCTTCCTATTGCCAGCATTTGCTGCTCTCCACCACTCATACTCCATGACAATTGGTTACGTCTTTCACTGAGCCGCGGAAAAAGCTCGTACACCTTTTCAATATCTTCCTTAATAGAGCCTCCTCTGATAAAGCTTCTCCAGGTTACAGTACCTACTTCCAAATTCTCCTTCACCGTCAGGCCGGGAAATACATGCCGTCCTTCCGGAACATGAAGTATTCCCATTTTTGCTATTTTTTTCGGGCTCATTGCAATAATATCATTACTTTCCGGACCATATTCTATCGATCCTGTACGTCTGATCATACCTGATATCGATTTCAGCAATGTAGTCTTTCCTGCCCCATTACTCCCGATCAGACACACAATAGATTTCTCTCCTATTTCAAGATTCAATCCATGCAGTGCTTCAATAGGCCCATAATAAGAATGTAAATTTCTAATTCTAAGCATTGCCAGCCCTCCCAAGATATGCTTCAATTACCGCCTCACTACTCCGAACCTCTTCAGGTGTCCCATCTGCAATCACTTTACCAAAACTGAGGACAGTAATATTATGGCAGACATTCATAACTAGTTCCATTACATGCTCAATCAGTAAAACCGCTATTCCTCTTTGCGATGCAAGGTTAATAAAGTTCACTATATTTGCGTATTCCGAAGAGTTAGTTCCGGCCGCCGGTTCGTCCAAAAGAAGCAGCTTTGGAGAAGTCAGCATAGCCCTTACTATCTCCAGCAGCTTCTGTTTACCAAAAGGCAGTGATCCTATGTCGTCATCCTGGTTAAAGTCAAATCCTGCAACATCCATTAAAATCTCCAGTTCATTTTTAAAATCAGTTCCTTTTTTCCCGAAAAACGAATTGGCAAATCCAAGCTGATCAGCAAGGTCCTTACCCAAAAGCAAATTGTCTTCTATTGTTGACCTTTTCAGAAAACGGGGGGTCTGAAATGTCCTGCCTATACCCTGACGTGCTCTCTTGTGTGAAGGAGCTTTTGTAATATCTTCACCATTGAATATTATGTTGCCTGAATCAACTTGATATATGCCGTTTATAAGGTTAAGCAGCGTAGTTTTTCCTGAGCCGTTAGGGCCAATCAATCCTCTAACCTCACCCGGCATAATATTCAAACATATATCATTTGCTGCTACAACGCCGCCAAATCTCTTACAAACATTTTTAATTTCGATTAAGGGTTTCATTGTAACTATTCCCCCTTTGTTTAATGAATTTTGCATATAATGTTTTGGCTCCCCCGACCAATCCTTGAGGCATAAATACCATTGTCAAGATTATACCTAAACCATAAACAAATAAGATATATTCCTGTAAAAATCTAAGCAATTCAGGGAGCATTGTAAGAAGTATAGCACCTATAAAAGCTCCTGCAAGGTTTGTTACCCCACCAATCATCAGCATTATTAAAAATATTGTTGATTGTTCAAAGGAGAACGTAGTCGCACTTATATATCCATTCAGAAATGCCCATAAAGATCCGGCAATAGACGCGAAGAATGCGGAGATCCCAAATGCTATATTCTTTGTTGTAAAAACATTCACTCCCATACACTGTGCGGCAACTTCATTATCTCTGATGGCTTCTAAAGCTCTCCCCAATGAGGTTTTCTTCATACGATAAACAATAAGTGCCAAAATGACAGCAATAATGGCTAATACATAATAGTAAGTCATGCTGTTTTTGAATTCAAAAAATACGATATCAAGATTGGGTATATTCGGTATTCCATCGGCACCACCTGTTACAGGTGTCCAATTCTGAAATATGCTCATCAATATCTGTACAACACCTATAGTAGCAAAACCAAAATAATGTCCTTTTAGCCTGAACAGTACGGAACCAAGAAGTACTGCAAAAACCGTTGTAAAAACTGCGCTGATCAATATGGCAATCAGAGGATGAAAACCCAGTCTGACAGTTGCTATGGCGGTAGTATACGCACCAAGACCCCAAAAACCGGCTTGGGCAAATGATATCTGTCCTCCCATACCCAGCATGATTTCAAATCCCAGTACACACATAAAATATATCAAAGCAGTGTTCATAATGTGTAAAGAGTACTTAGTAAGTAGAAAAGGCAGAAATAGCCCTATGATTGAAATTATAAAAAATATAAATATATTTTTTTTCGTTTTTAACATTCTATTTTCACCTCACGCCTTTTCAGCAATTTTTTCACCAAATAAACCCTGCGGTCTAATGGCAAGTACTATAATCAGAATTAAAAATACTATCGCATCCTTGTATGTAGTAGATAGATAAACAGCTGAAAATGCTTCAATAATACCAACGAACAATGCCCCTATAAGGGCTCCTTTGACGCTTCCATAGCCCCCGATGATCAGACCCGCAAAAGCCTTTAAGCCGGAGGAACCAATTGAGGTGGATACAAAAAATATTGGTGAAAATAAAAAGCCTCCTACTCCAGCAAGCAATGTACTAATTATAAATGTTAATGCAATAGTTAAAATTACCGGAATACCTATTAATGAAGCAGCATATTGATCCTGCGCCGCTGCCTGCAAGGCTCTTCCCAGGAACGTCCCTTCAAAAAGAAAAAATACCAGACCTATTAAAATCAAAGATATCGCGATGATATACAAAAATTGATAATCCAGCACAACATCTCCTACTTTCAGAATACCTTCTACAAGAGGTTCAGCCCTTAAAGGCACTGATCCCCAAATGAATCTCACCAGTTCTTTAAGAACCATTGAAGCACCAAGAGTACTTATTACGAATGTAATATCCCACGTTGCTTTTCTTAAAGGCCAATAGGTAGAAAACATGAAAAGCACTGCAAAAGCCGCTAATATAATCACTGCTAAAATAATTGCCGCAAAAAAAGGCAGTTTAAACTGGCTGATGGTCATAAATGTAACATATGCACCAACCATAAGCAGCTCTCCTTGTGCGAAGTTTACAAATCCGACTGCTCTTACAATGAGGATAAAACCCATTGCCATAAGTGCATATATTAATCCCATTGATACTCCTGTTAACAACAATTGTGGAATCATTAATTATTCACCCTCTTTATCAAGCCACACCGTAGCCGGAAAATTTTCCGGCTGCAGTGCGCTCTACCTTTCATAAATTAGATGTCAGTTTATTTTCTCAATCTTTCTTAATCATTTTTATAACAGTAGGAATTCCAGCTTTGTTCTGTACAAGCAGGCCTGTTTTTCCGCCAACTCTTCTTTCATCGAATGTATAAATGGAGGCTGAACCTTCAATATTCTTCAATGATGCAATCGCATTTTTAAGAGCTTCACCTTCAGTAGACTTAGCATTCTTGATGGCTGTAACAATATTATAAATTGAATCATACGTCAGCGCACTTGGCAGGTCAGGATCCGCATTGTACTTGGCCCTGTAATTTTTAACAAGCTCTTGACCCTTCTGCAGTGGTATCGTTGGCGCGAAATCTCCTATTGCATATACACCTTCCGCAGCATCTTTTGCCAGGTCAATGGCAATTTGTGAACAGTAGGAGGTTGATCCCAGAAAAGGTACATTCAGGCCGAAAGATTTTACTTGTTTCATAATCAGACCTGCTTCCAGCTGCTGGGATACGCCGATGATTCCATCCGCTTTAGCGTCTTTAATCTTGGAAAGCATAGGTGTAAAGTCTTTTTCACCTTTGTTATAAACAATATCTGTCTTAACAGTAACACCCAATTTTGCAAGATTCTCTTCTATTGCATTTGCAAGTCCTTGTCCAAAAGAGTCACTTTCATGTATTACTGCAGGATTTTTAAGTTTCAGCGTTTCTACGATGGCTTTTGCAAATAATTCGGATGCCATAAGATCATCTGCACGATTTTGGAACATAAATTGATTATTGAGTTTTGATATAGCCATACTGCTACCCATAACAAGTGTCGGCACTTTGGCTTTCTGAACCAACGGAGATATAGCAATGTCCATTGTACTGTATAGAGAACCTACTACGGCTACTATATCACCTGTGCTTGTTAACTTGTTGAAGGCATTTACAGAACCTGCATCAGTTCCTGAATCGTCTTCAAAAACCAGTTCAAGTTTTTTACCTAAAACTCCTCCGGCTTTGTTGATTTCATCCACAGCAATAAGTCCGGCATTCTTTGTGTATACTCCTGTTTGAGCTCTTTCTCCGGTTAAGCTTGTGATGACGCCGATCTTGATTGATGACTGCTCTTTCTTTCCGGCACAACCCGCTAACAAAGCAACCAATAAACACATACAAACCACCAGTGCCAGTACCTTTTTCATATGAATCCCTCCATTTATCATTTTTTCCGAGAATAATAAACTCTCTGCATTAATAATAAATTTTTTATTTACAATTAAAAATTAAAAATATTGTTATTTCATTTGACTAAATTGACTTTATTTCTTGAATTTGTATGACAAAGTAAAAAGAGACATTCGCATTAAGCTATATGTCTCCTTTATTCCATATTATTCAAATAATCCCATGGTTTAAATTTAAATTCAGGGCTGCATTTCTTGCATTTACAATATGCTTTCTGATGCATGATTCCGCTTTGTCTATATTCTTTTCCAATAAAGCATCGATGATTTCAATATGCTCTTTGTTTGACATATTAAGACGGTCTACTACTTTTTTATAAGTCAGTATACGCAATCTTTGGTTTTGTTCAAATATATTGTTCATTAATTGTATTAAATAACTATTTTTAAAAACCTCAATGATATATGAATGAAACTCTTTATCAATGTCAACAAAGTACGAAAGCGCCTCTTGTTCTTCCGGTTGAACCATAAGGCGTTTTTTAATATCTTCCAACCAGTATTGCGGTAGTATGTCACAAACCAACCGCAAAATCTGAGGTTCGATAACCTCTCTTACCTGAAAAATTTCATTAATAGAATTCAAGGTAATACTCGAAACAAAGATGCCCTTCCTGGGAAAAATATTTACGAGTTTTTCATGTTCCAATCTGATCAAAGCTTCCCGTATAGGCGTTCTGCTTATACCTATTTCTCTAATAATGTCCTCCTCCGAAATGTCAACTTCAGGCAGCAGTTCACATTTGATAATCTTTTCTTTTATATGTTCATAGGCCTTTTGGGTTAGACCGCCTTTTTCTTTCAAACCGTTCACATCCCTTCACCAGCCGTTTTTGTCAACAACGAATTTATGGAGGGAATTTCGAAACGCCCTCCATAAAACCGTCCCCAGCTTCCGAAATAATTATCTACAGGTCCTGAACAATCACTTCATCAATAATCCGCATTGCTTATTTTTTCTCTTCATAACTTTATTAACTTTGTTTACAATGTTGTCAACACTTAACCCGTATTTCTCCAAAAGCAGTTCATAGTCCCCTGATTCTGCAAACGTATCTCGGATCCCTACAAATTCGATAGGAACAGGATATTCTTCAGCTAACACCTCAGAAACAGCACTACCCAGCCCTCCGAGTACGTTATGCTCTTCAGCCGTTACTACTGCTCCGGTCTCCTGGGCGCAACGGATCAGAAGCTCTCTGTCAATGGGTTTAATTGTATGAATATTTATTACTCTGGCCATAATCCCTTTGGTCTTCAGCTGTTCTGCCGCCTGCAAAGACTTTGCTACCATATACCCGGTTGCTGCAATCGTCACATCGCTACCTTCGGTTAATTGTACACCTTTTCCCATCTCAAATTTATAACTGCTCTTGTCAAATATAATAGGTACCTCTGCTCTACTGAGCCTCAGATAGACGGGGCCCACAAATTCTGCCGCCGCCCTTGTTGCCAATTCTGCTTCAACAGCATCAACCACAGATAACACTGCCATATTTGGCAGTGATCTCATAAAAGCTATATCGGTGATGGCATGATGGCTGGCACCATCATAGGAGTCGGAAAGTCCTGCATAGGTCCCTGCCAGTTTTACATTTAATTTTGTATACGCTATCAAGCTTCTAACCGGATCCCCCGCTCTTAACATTATGAATGCCGCAAAAGTATTTGCAAAGGGGATCTTACCGCTGGCTGCAAACCCTGCTGCCATTCCAACCATATTCGCTTCGGCAATTCCTACATTGAAATATCTGTCCGGAAATTTTTTGCCAAACAGTATACTTTTACTTGAGCTTGCTACATCAGCATCCAAAACAACTATATTTTCATTTTCTTCGCCAATTTTCGCAAGGGTCTCACCATATGCATCCCTGATCGCTTTTTTGTTAGCCATTGATAATCCCCTCCAGTTCTTTCAGTGCCTGATTATAGTCTTCAGTTCCAATAGGCTTGCCATGCCATGTATTCTTGCCTTCCATGAAAGAAACACCTTTTCCTTTTATTGTATCGGCAATAATCAATGTCGGTTTGCCCTTTACAGTTTTGGCCATATCTACTGCATCACTTATTGCTTCAACATCATGCCCATTGATTGTAATTACATTCCATCCGAATAATTCCCATTTTCCCTTAATGTCACCCATCGGCATGATCTCTTCAGTGGTTCCGTCCAATTGCACGCCATTTTTATCGAGAATTGCTATGAGGTTGTCCGCTTTAAATTTGGCTGCAGACATGGCTGTTTCCCAGATGATGCCTTCCTGGGTTTCACCATCGCCAATCAATACATATGTATAATAATCCTTTTTATCCAATTTTGCTGCCAACGCCATTCCCAGACCTGCAGACAGACCCAACCCCAGAGGACCGGTAGACAGCTCCACGCCCGGCGTTTTGTCTGCACTGGGGTGACCTTGCAGATGGCTGCCCAGTTGCCTTAAGCTTTCCAAATCCTCTTTGGGGAAAAATCCTCTTTCTGCCAATATGATATAAAGCATGGGAGCCGCATGTCCTTTCCCGAGTATAAACCTGTCCCTTGATTCATGTTTTGGATTGGCAGGGTCTATATTCATTTTTTCAAAATACAATGTGGCAATAATCTCTGCTGAGGAAAGGGAACCGCCCGGATGTCCGGTTTGAATTTTATACAGTATTTCAATTAATTTTCTTCTGGATTGATGGCATAAATCCTCCAGATATTTTTTTCTTTCAGCACTTAAGCCCATAATTTAATCCTCCCTTCTAATCTTCGACAGGTGTCAATACCAGTTTAAGGCCTTCTTTAGTTTCAAACATTTTAAACGCAGTTTCCCATTCCGTAATAGGGAATTGATGGGACACGAGGGGTTTGGTTCTTACCTTCCCCATTTCTACAAGCTGAATGGCTTTTTCCCATGAGGTCCATCTGGAGCCTAAAGAACCGGTAACCTTTAATTCCTTATAGCAAATCTTTTCAAAATCTATCGCAATGGGCTTTCCGAATAATCCGATCTGCGTAAACTGCCCCTGCTTCTTTATCACTTTGATTGCATCATCGGCTGCTCTTGCCACCCCGGAACACTCAAGCACGACATCTACACCTCTGCCTTTTGTCAAACTTCCTATGAACTTTTGCAAATCCTCTTCCTGAACATTGATTGTGTAATCAGCTCCCAATTCTTTCGCCATAGCCAGTCTGTCTTTATCGACATTGGTACCGGAAACTATTACTGTAGCACCCTGCGATTTCGCAACCTGCATTGTCGCAAGTCCAATCGCTCCCGGACCTCCCACCAGTACAAAATCACCAGCTGTGATGACCGTCAATTCCAGCACCGCGTGAGTAATACATGCAAGAGGTTCAAGCAATGCGCCTGAAATAAAATCTATACTGTCGGGAAGCGCATGCACTCTTTCCTGCGGTACCACTGTATATTTGGCAAAGGCACCGTTATACCAGTAGCCTAAAGTTCTTCTTTCGTTACATAAATTGTAGAAACCTGTAATACAGTAGACGCATTTGCCACAATAACTGAAAGCCGTTTCAGATGTAACCCTGTCACCGGGTTTCCATTGTGTAACACCTTCGCCAACTTCGGCAATCACACCGCTAAACTCATGTCCGGTCACTACCGGAGGCTTTACCGGAATATCAATATCGTCATGAAAAATGTGAAGATCAGAGCCACAGATTCCTGCAGCTTTCACTTCTATTTTCACCATACCAGGCCCCGGTACCGGTGTGTCTATATCCCTGATTTCCATGTTACCATTACCTTTAGCGTATTTTACTAATGCCTTCATAATGCTCCTGCATATATAGCAATGCAGTTAACCTCCCTTTCACATTTATTTAATATGTGATATGCATCTGATATATCTAATATATATAATATCATTCATTCAATATTTTTTAAACCATTTTTATAAATTTTTATGGCTCATTTTCCATTGAAAAGAATAAACAAATAATGTTTCACAGCAGCATGAATTTATGAATAAAGGTGAGCAGGACTGTGATATAATGTTATGGAAATAAATTGTGTGAAATGGCATTAGTAGTTTTATAACCCTACCGGCATACAATGTTTCAAACCTATGCGTCTTTGGGAATAAATAAATTATAATAAATCTTTACCATATAAGGGGTGAATCTGTTTTGGGTGTCACTACCAAGCGAATCAGGATAGATGTAGGACTGGGCAGAAAAAAGGCTGACCTTGTTATCAAAAATGCAAATATAGTCAACGTCTTCACCAAAGAAATTATCAAAGGTGACATAGCTGTTTGCAATCACCTGATAGCCGGCATCGGGGATTATGAAGGCGTTAATGAGATAGATGCGAATGGCAGGTATGTATGTCCCGGACTTATTGATGCCCATGTGCATATTGAATCCGCCATGGTCTCGCCTGCAGAATTTGCAAAGGCAATACTGCCTCATGGTACAACCACAATCATCGCAGATCCCCATGAGATGACAAATGTATGCGGAATAAACGGCATACATTTCATGTTGAATCAGGCAAGGGACCTTCCCCTTAATGTTTACATGATGATTCCTTCCTGTGTTCCTGCGACACCTTTTGAAAACAATGGCGCCTCTCTGAATTTCGAAGCAATGGAGCCATTGGTTTCTGTGGATGGGGTTTTAGGCCTTGGAGAGGTAATGGACTATCCGTCAGTCCTTCAAGGAGAAGGAAATATATTGAGAAAGATCGATCTGTTCGATGACAAGATTATAGACGGTCACTCCCCCTCTCTCGGCGGAAAGGCATTGACGGCTTACCGTGCTGCCGGAGTAATGACTGACCATGAATGTTCTACCGTGGAAGAAGCGTTAGAGCGTCTCCGTTTGGGGATGTATGTGCAAATCCGTGAGGGTTCCGCAGCAAAAAATCTTGAAACTATTGTAAACGGTCTTCTTGAAAAGGGAATCAATTTTCAGAGGTGTGTCTTCTGTACAGATGATAAACACCTGGAAGACATCAGGTCAGAAGGGCACATAAGTGCAAATGTCAAAAAAGCCATCTCCTGCGGAGTTGATCCGATAGAAGCAATATGCATGGCAACTATAAATGCCGCTCAATGCTACCGCCTGAAAAGACTGGGTGCCATCGCTCCCGGGTATTCGGCCGACCTGATAATGTTAAAGGACCTGAAAAGCTTCAGTATCGACAAGGTATTCTACCGGGGCCAGGTTGCTGCGGATGCCAACACTTCCATCAATATTCCGGTTGTCCTTGAGGATAAAAATGTTTTCAATACTGTCAGATTACCTCAGATCACTGCCGATGATCTTGTTCTGCGCCTGGAAAGTGAAACGGCAACTATAATAAGGATTCTCCCTCACGAACTTGTAACTAAAAAGGAACGGAAAAAAGTCACCTTGCAGGACGGTTTGTTCATCCCCGACCAGAACTACTCCAAGCTGGCGGTAATCGAAAGGCATAAGGCATTAAGCAACATCGGCCTTGGCATTGTCAGCCATTTTAACATCAAAAACGGGGCAATAGCCAGTACTGTTGCACATGATTCTCACAACCTTATAGTGATAGGGGATAATGATCCCGACATGCTGCTGGCTGTTCAGGAGATTAAAAGGGTGAACGGGGGCTATACAATAGTCAGCAAAGGTAAAGTGGTTGATACCCTGGAGCTTCCGATTGCCGGTCTGATGAGTGACCAGCCTGCCATATATGTCGAATCAAAATTGAAAACCATGATTCAAGAGGCTTATAAACTGGGCATCAATCCGGAAATTGATCCGTTTATAACCCTGTCTTTCCTGGCCCTGCCGGTAATCCCCGAAATCAGGGTAACCGACCGGGGATTGTTTGATGCTGTAGACTTCAAATTCATTGAAGTCTAACAGACGTTTTGATCTGGGGGACGCTTCTCAAAAATCCCCAATCAAGCTGCCTGATTTATCAGCTCGTCAAATATCCTCCCGTATTCCTCTCCATTCATCACAAGTTCATATCCCCTGCTGCACAGGTTTGAACATCCTGATACCGTTATGTTGTACATGTTCTTACATATCTCACGGTATCCTAATTATGGTTTATTCTGGGAAGTGTTTTCTCACTTTTTGAGAAGCATCCCCGCATTTACGCATTTAATCATTCTTCCTTCTTGTTGGTGTACAGCACGATCCTGTTATTATCAAGCTCCACCCTTATTTTTTCCTTTTCCTTCAAACCCAATGCACTCAGATATTCCCTCGGTATCTGCATTCTTCCGGCCTTATCCACCACAGTATATTCAATGTGGGTATCATCCCCATCCGTTTTATCCTTTGAAGTATCCTCCAATTCCTTTAGCTCCTCGGCATAGGATTTTTTCCGAATGAATTCACTGCTGGTCCTTCCATCCCGGATCGCCACCACCCTGTCCACCTTCTTCGAAAGCTGGATATCGTGGGTTACAATCACAATTGTTACACTCATGGTTCTATTCAGTTCTCTGAATATGTCAAGTATTTTAGCGGCAGTTTTGCTGTCTACCGAGCCCGTTGGCTCATCTGCCAGTAAAAGTTTCGGCTTGTTTGCCAGAGCAATGGATATGGCAACTCTCTGTTGTTCACCGCCCGACAGCTGTTCCAGCTTGTTGTTTCTCCTGTGCTCCAATCCAACCAGTTCCAGCAGTTCCTCTGCCCGTTCTCTTCTTTCCTTTATGCCTGAAAGTATCATGGGTATCTCTACATTCTCCATGGCGGTGAGATAAGGGATGAGGTTTCGGGCATTATTCTGCCATACGAACCCCACCGTCTCACGTTTATACTTGAACAGCCTTTTCTCGTCAGACTTCAAAAGATCCTCACCATCCACCAGGAGCTTTCCGGCCGAAGGTCTGTCCAAGCCTCCCAGCATGTTGAGAAGTGTGGATTTTCCACTCCCGCTGTTTCCGATTATGGCCATAAGTTCGCCTTTTTCAACAGTAAGGTCAAGACCCTGCAGAGCGACTACCTCAATGTCCATGGTTTTATATATCTTATAAAGGTTTTCACATTCTATCATGCATCCCGTTTCTTCACTGCCCATCCGCTATCCCCCCATCTTCAAGGGTAAATACCTGGTTTGCCACTTCCATCATGTTCGGATCATGAGTAGTCATAACTACCGTCAAACATTCATATTCCACAAGATCCTTAAACAGCTTTACAACCTGGAGGCCCATATGGGTATCAAGCTCTGCCGTGGGTTCATCGGCAAAAATCACCTCGGGTTTATGGGCAATGGCCCTTGCAATGGCAACTCTCTGCTGTTCACCACCCGACATTTCATGAGGAAAGTGCCTCATCCTTTTATCCAGTCCGACAAGCTCAAGGCACTTGACTGCACGTTCCTCCCTGGCGTCAGGTTCATACCCTGTCACCCTCAGTCCGAAATCAACATTTTCATAGGCTGTCATCTGGGATATCAATGCGATGGATTGGAATACGAACCCCATGCTTTTTCTCCGTATTTCATCGCGCGTTTCTTCGGACATGCCTGTAATCTCCATGTCATTGAAAAATATTTTTCCCTCACTTGGCTGGTCCAGGGCTCCCAGAAGATTGAGAAGTGTAGTTTTGCCTGACCCTGACCTTCCCCTGAGCATGGTAAGAGTACCCTTTTCTATGCTGATATTGATATTTCTCAAGGCATGTACCGTATCCCTGCCGGATTGAAATATACGGTTCAAACCTGCAGTTCTGATAATAGACGCCATAACCTAATCCTCTCCAAGCTTGATTACCTGGTTTATCTTAATTCGTGATATTATTTTACCTAATACTGCAAAGCAGGTTATCAACATAAAGGTCACTACTGCATATAACCTTAGATAATCCGCCCTGTATTCCACAACCTTGAACGGGAGCAGCTGCTGTTCAGCGCTGTATACCACCTCAAAAAGCCTTATGAAAAGCATGCTGGTCAATTTACCGACAGCAACTCCGACAATTACGGCGGTACCTGAAATAAGCGCCTGTTCACACAGCAGCATACCTATCACACTTTTTTTTGACAGTCCCATTGCCCTCAAAATTCCGAACTGAAGGAATCTCTGCTTGATGGACAGAATCCAGTAAATAAGAAAGCCTACCGTGCTTATAAGGATAGTAATAATAAACCCAAGGGTAAGAGATCCGTTTGTTCCCTGCAGCATCGGGTCATTTTTCACATCAACAGCCTTAAACCCTGCATCCACCAACCTGTCAATTTTGGTAAGACCCTTCTCTTCCAACTCCTTGTAAACCTGGGCACTGGATATCCCGGGCTTCTTCTTCATCCACACCTCATAAGGCTCCAACGCCATTCCATTCTGAATATATGCAAGGTTTGCAACCACAAAGTCCTGCTGCTGAGGAGTGCCCTTGTTGTCCAAATCATTTCTTACATATGGATTATAAGAAGGCCAGTAGTCTATAAACGCATATACTATTCCTGACAGTGAACCCTGTCCGGTCCATGTCAATGAAACCGGATCACCTTCCTTGATATTGAACTTTTTCTGGAACGACCTGGAAAGAAGCAACGCAGTCCTGTCCCTGGTCATGAGGTTCAAATAGTTGTACCAGTGGTATGGCAGCAAGTCATTCCTCAGCCATGATACCCTGCCGAATTCATCAGGTATTATCCCCATAAGGCTGACCTTGCCGGTGGTATTGGATTTCCCTACAGCAGTAGGCATTGACACAACTGCTTCACTTTTCCGGAAAACCTTTGTAACCGCTTCAATACTCGCAAGCTTTGTAAAGGGCTCAAAATAAGGTTCTACGTAATATGTCCCACTCGAAACGGTTGGCAAATCGGGTATTCCGTCATCCTCACCGGAGGAAGCATTTGAATTGAAGTATTTATCCCAGTGCGCCATAAGGGTAATGTCTGCACCCGTCTCGTAGGCAACCCTGTCGAGGGCATTCCTGTTTATGGTCCTGGCAGCATTTGCATTGAAAATGCCTGTGGACAAGGTAAAGATAATGAACAGCATCAGGAACTGTTCCTGTCCCCCTGACCTTCCGACGTGGATGAAAGACGCATAAAAGATCGGAGACCAAACCTTTTTACCAATTGTAAATACCAGTCGTACAGCGTAGGGAAAAATCCGCAGGAAAACAAGCCCCGCACCCAGCACAAAAAACGTAGATGTCAAAAAAAGCAGAGGATCTATCGCTACATCGGTACCCTTAATCCCTGACAGTACAAGCATTTTTTTCTGTATGCCGTATCTGTAAAAGCCATATCCCGCAGCCGCCAGCAGTACAAAATCCAGGTAAAACCTTTTCCATAAAGCCTTATTATGAGATCTTGCCCTGGATTGCTTGTATTGTACTATAGTATCCTTCGAGGAAAGAAGTGCAGGGACAAGCATGGTCATGACAAACAGGAGCAGGGCGAGCAGCGCGTATAGATATGCCTCACCGTTCAAGGAAATCCTTAGGGCTGCTCTTTGTACGAACTCCAGAAAACCGTTGGAAGCCCCCATAATACTGCAGATGAACATGCCCAATGGAGGACTGATTACAATGGTAATACCACTTAAAATAATGCTTTCAAGAAGATATGTCATGAAGATTTGAAGCCGGCTGGCCCCCCTGCTTTTCAAAACGGCAATCTCATTTCTTTCATGCTGTATTATCAGCTGGGAAACCATAAATATGTAAAATGCAAGCATTATCAGAATAGGCACCTGTAATATCCATAATGTGGATTTAAGCTGTTTCTCCCTCTCATAATAGTCTTCAAGTATAGGTATACAGGCCATTTTGAAGTCAATAAGTCCTGAATACCTGTTTAAGAACAACCTCCATACCTTATGAGTGGATATGACATCCTTGATATTCCCAAGTGTAATCTTGCGGTAATCCAGGGCATAATACCACTGTGTTTCCGTCAGCAGGTCGGATTCGGTTTTGATGAACCGGTCATAGAACAGGGAATAATCCATAAGCAGACTATTGCTATAGCTATACAAGCCTTCATACCAAAATGGATCAGTACCGTCCTTCACGGTAAATACTCCGACTATTTTCACTTTTATATCATTTTTGGACTCTTCCTCAAATTCCCGCAGCTGATAGGTTTTACCTACCACGAGATCAAGATTTTTCGCAGCCTCCTGGGATATGATAACTTCATAGACATCGTTTGTTTTTTGTGAAGAAAAAATACTGCCGCTTATAATCTTTACGTGCTCCTGCAGTCCTGAAACCGCATCAAGTACAGCAATGTTTTTATTTGAGCCTTGCTTTTTCGATTGCGGCCTTTCCTCGGACAATAGATCGAATACTGCAGATACTCTCCTGACTGATGTCAGGGAAGGAAGAGAAATCTCTTCATACATTGATGCAACTATATTATCAAAATATCTGTATACCTTGATTCTTTCATTCTGGTCTGCGACATTCAGAAGGTTCACCTTGATACGGAAAAACCCGGGGAAATATCCCGTAGTCTTTTGGGAATTTTCCAGGTCACGGGTCAACATTCTCTGCAGTATACCCCTTGTATACATGGGGATACTGCTTACCATTGCCGCCGTGAGAACAGAGCCTATCAGCAGACAGGCCACAAGCCATTTGTTGTTGAGCATTTTACGAACAACCAGTGTCAGCAAATCCATTCCCCCTACCTGATGATAAGCTTGTCCCCCTCTTTCAGGCCCTTTACAACTTCAATCTCTGTGGGTGTTTCAATTCCCGTCTCTATGTCGAATTCCTTTTTTACATCATCCTCGAGCACCTGGACCACCTTCCGTGTACCAAATATCTTCACAGTGTTCCTGGGTATCACTATAGTGTCGTCCTTTTTTTCAAGCAACAGGCTGATATCGGCGGAATTGCCAATCTGCACATTGGAAGGAAGCTTGTCTATATTTATTCTCACAGACTTTTTAAGACTCTCATCTGCATCAATCGGCGCCTCTGCAGGAGTCATGCAAACTTCGCCTGTGTACACCTTGTTGTCCAGCTTTACTTCAACCTTCATCCCCAGCTTGAAATCCAAAACCTTTATAGGATCACTGTACTGAAGCTGCATTTGTGTCGGGTCGGCCACCCTGATGAGAAGCGAATATGCTTCGACGTAATCCCCTGGCTTTACCTTGTTATCTATAAATGAAACCTCGCCGGCCACAGGAGAGACAAGCTTTGACTTCTCATATTCATACCTGAGGCTTTCCAGCTTCAGTTTTTCTGCATCTACATCCAGAGCAGCCTTTCTCAGCTCCTGCCTGAAATTGTCTTCAGCTTTGACAACAGCCAGTTTTTTCTGCTCCAGCTGGCTTTTGATATTATCAATGTCCGCATCTTTGAAAATGTCCTTAATGTCCATACCCGGTTTTAAATTATTCAAAGCTGTATCCACCTTGTTGTAATACCTTTGATAATCTTCCAGCTGCAGCCTGGCAAGCTGTATTTCCGCTGGAACCCTTCCATCCTTCTGCTGCTCATACAGGCTGTCGTATGTATACCGGGCCTTCTTCAATGCAAGTTCCTGCTTTTTGATATCACTTTCAAGGGTATCTGTATCGAGTTCTGCAACGACATCTCTCGCACCGACCTTTTGCCCCGGCACAACATTAAACGACTTAAGGTGTCCGCCCTTATATTTGAAAAACAGATCGCTTTGCAAAACAGACACAAAATAGCCAGTACCGACAGTCTTCCTCTCAATAGTCCTCTTCTTGATGACCTGCACATCGTAATTGACTGCCGCCGGCACGTTCAAAGGAGGCGCCAGCACCTGTTCCTCCTTGGGCAGCAAGAAGCAGCCCGTCAAAGAAAGTATAGCTATAAACGGAGTCAATACCATATAGAGCCTTTTGAAATTTCCAGCAGCATGACTGCGGCATGAATGACCCATGTACATACTTCACCCCTGCTTTATTGATTTTAATTGTTCTTCTTGTCCTTCGAGGCTCTCCAGGCGTCAAGCTGGCTTTGGACAGTGGTCAAAAGCCTTTCAACGCCTGCATTCTTCTGTTCCTTTATATACTCATCCACTTTGTCCATGGAAAAATAACTCCTGTTTACACCCGGCTCGACACTGCCATTAGTTTTTTCCCTGTTCCTTGCGACATCCAAAACGGGTCGGTAATCAGGATAGAAGCCTGTATGCGGAGGGTATTTTGTTCCTGATTTAATTGATTCTATATATGCCTTGATGTAATCGGGAGTCTGGACAGTGCTGTAACGTTCATAATCAATATTCATGAATGCCCTTTTGCCGTTCCAGTTGAGATGGGCGTCATCAAGCTTTTCCTCTTTGGGAAGGGTATACTGGTTTCCATAAAGGTCATAGTGTTTTCCTTTTATGCCGTACATAAGAAGGTCATAATTCTCCTGGCTTGATTGAAGCCACTCGATAAACATGATTGCACGTTCGGGATTCGCAGAGTTTTTGCAAAAAAGCATCATATTATCTGCAGGCGAGTTTCTTTGAACTACTTTGTCTGCATATAGCGGGTACTCCCTGAATCCCCAGTCCAGTATATTGTTGTATCTTAAAAGTGTATTATAGCTCACTTCTGTCGTTTGCTGGCCAATGGTAGATGCGAGCCTGCCTGAAGTTACTATTGCATTATCCGGGCGCGTAAGCACTCTGAAGTTTCTGGACATATACTCCTTCCGGCACCAGGCATTCAGGATTTTTATACCCTCCCTGTATTCCGGTGTCTGTTCCCATGCCATAAGCTTCATACCGGGGTCCTCCCATTTGTACACAAGCCCTAACGCAGCATCAAGCACTACATATCCACCAGCTTCTGCGAAAAGCGCTATCGCGGTATTATTCATCATCAATGGAAAAATACCTGGCTCATGTTCCTTTACAGTACTCATGTAAAACTCAAAATCCCTATAGTTTTTTATTTCAGGGATATTGTACTTCTTCATGAGATCGTCTTTTACTACGGCATATCTTCTGTTTGCCGTAGGCATACGGTTTGGAATCCCATATATTGTATCGTCAATTTTTATGGCTTTCAACTCGTCTTCTGAAAGCTTCCTGAAATACCCGGGAGCATATCTGGGAAAAAGAGCCGATATGTTGAGAAGAACACCATCTACGGAAAGTTTTTTAATGTTGTCGGCAGCTGCACCCCTGGTGCCGGTATAATAGAATGCGTCGCAAGGAGCGTCCGAGGCTGTTATCTTCCTTATGTCGGAAAGATAGGAGTTGGAGGATATCCATTTAAAATCAAGCTTTACATTCAATCTGTCCTTACTTCTTTTTTCAACCTCATCCAGTACCTCTCTTGTATATTTCCCTTCACGCCCTTGAAAATAAAAGGTCAGCGTTACTTCCTTAAGATCCCCCCTCTTCAAAACATCCTCAAGGAGCGGTATTTTTTTATGTCTTTTAGGGGTACAGCCGGAAATCATACCACAAAACAGCGCCGTAGTTAAAAGCGCTGCAATTATCCTCAAAAACGCGGGCTGCTTCATACCTTCCCCCCTTACTGCGGCATAAAGTATCTCTTGTAGCTGGTCGCCCCTTACCCCTCGGTTATAACGGTAATTTCATCCCCGGGCCTTATGGTTCCGCCTTTCAGTACTTTTGCAAAAATGCCCTCGCGGGGCATTACACAATCCCCAATCTGTTCATATATGGCACATTTGTTGTGACACTCCTTGCCTATCTGCGTTACTTCGAAAATCACACCATTGATGCAAAATCGGGTACCGATGGCAAGGGAATACAATTCCATACCTTCAGTCGTTATATTCTCTGCAAATAAAGTATTATCAATCCAGCTTTTAAGAAAGAAACCGCTGCATTAGAACCAATATCCAGTAAATACTTCCAATTAACTTCTATGTTAAAAGAGTTTGTTTATTAAGTCAATAAAAGTATTATCTCAAATAATATATAAAAACACTTTGTTTCTGGCATATTTATTATGTTAAAATAATATTACCTTTTGATTTCGTGTACATACCCTTAAGGAGGCCTTCCAATGATTAAAGTCGGCATTCTTACTGCCAGCGACAGGGGGCATACCGGTGAAAGAGCCGATGAAAGCGGAAAAGTCATAGCTAAAACTTTGAGTGAAATTGGAGCAGAAGTTGTTGACTATGTTGTAGTTCCTGATGAACGAAGTATCATCTCTTCCCATTTAAAACGGATGGCGGACGAACAGGGCATCGTCCTTGTCCTGACTACGGGCGGGACCGGGTTCTCTCCGCGGGATATAACTCCTGAGGCGACACTGGATGTCATTGACCGTCAAGTCCCCGGAATTCCTGAGGCCATGCGTGCAAAAAGCCTGCAAATCACACCCCGGGCCATGCTTTCAAGGGCTGTTTCGGGAATCAGAAACAAAACACTTATCATAAATCTGCCCGGGAGCCCTAAAGCAGTACAGGAATGCCTTGAAGTAATCCTTCCCGTCATACCGCATGCCGTTGAGATTTTAACAGGTCAGACGGGAGAGTGTGCAAGGAAGTAAAATGGTAAATACTTTAGCCTCTTATAAAAAACAAATGGCACGGGTTTATAAATATCCTCCAGGGTAGTGGTGTGGCTTGCATATGGAGCCACTCTTCCCAGGTAATTTCCCACTGCAAATTATAATTTTCCGCCTTGGAAGGAGGCGTTTCCACGCTTAGATAAACAGTCACCCTAAAAGGTGCTTCACTTGTCATGACAGGCCGGCAGTAACAAACATTTTCCTGTTCATTCTCATTTGCTGCAGCGATATAGTGAGCCCTCATCCCTACATAAGCAGCATTATCCGGCAGGCTGTCAACAGTTAGTCTGCATCCCCAGTCAACCGCCTCAAACATGTTTCCGGAAACTCTTTTTATCCTTGAAATGTTTTTACAACCTGTAATTTGAGCTGCCGTCAGGGTTGGCGGCCTTTTAAAAATCTCTTCCTTGTCTGCGCAGGCTTCAACCTTTCCATAGGATAATATCATCAGGTTTTGGCATATGCGGTAGGCTTCTTCGATATTATGCGTTACAAACAAGGTTACACCCCTGTATTCTTCAAGAGCTGTCTCTTATACACATCTGACGCTGCCGACGAAGAGGATAGT
>CALMWN010000344.1 GCA_937873555.1 uncultured Clostridia bacterium | reverse complement strand
TGTTAATCAAAGAAAAAGTTAGTCCTTTATATTACATATGACTCATTTGTATACAGCTATCCCAAATATTAATACACTCAGTTTTTCTTTTTAACATTATTAATGTAAAATTATATTCCCATAAGAGTAAAAAAGTGGAGGTGTAGAATGATTACTGTTGAGAGCTTAAGCAAGACATTCAAAGTGGCTAAGCGCTCCCCCGGGTTCAAATCAGCGGCAAAAGCGTTGCTTAGGAGGGAATATACAGAGATTGAGGCTCTTCGGAATGTCTCCTTCAATATAAATGAAGGTGAGGTGGTGGGCTATATAGGGCCTAATGGTGCAGGCAAGTCCACTACAATTAAAATAATGAGCGGCATTTTAGTACCTGATGGTGGAGAATGCCGTATTATAGGCAGAACCCCATGGAAAGAAAGAATTGCTCATGTAAAAAATATAGGGGTTGTTTTTGGACAACGATCTCAGCTTTGGTGGGATGTTCCTGTAATTGATTCTTTTGAACTACTGAAAGATATATATAGAATACCTCAGCGGGAATATAAAAAGAATTTGGATATGCTTGTTGAGACACTTGATATGGCAAATATTATAAATACCCCTGTCAGACAATTGAGTCTCGGCCAGAGAATGCGATGTGAAATAGCTGCATCTCTACTTCACAGTCCAAGGATACTATTCCTGGATGAACCCACAATTGGGCTGGATGCAGTCTCAAAGATTGCTGTCCGCAATTTTATTAAAAGTATAAATAAAGAGAAAAAGGTTACAGTCATTCTTACCACTCACGACATGAATGATATTGAGGCATTGGCTGAGCGGATCTTATTGATTGGTAAAGGAAGAATACTTTATGATGGAGGTCTTAACAGCTTAAGAAACCGGTTTGGTACAAACAAGACAATTACCGTTGATTATGTGGAAAATAACAGACCTCTGGAGATTATGAGCACAAAGCTCCTTTACTGGTCACCGGAAAGAGCTTCTTTGTATGTTGATACCGGGAAGATAAATGTTTCTGAGGTAATATCGATGCTTTCCGAGAAGCTGGAGTTATTGGATGTTACTGTAGAAAACCCGCCGATAGAAGAAATCATTGTGAAGTTATACAAGGAGTATGAGATATGAAAGCATATTTTTCTGTGTTCAAAATGCGTTTAATCAATGGGCTCCAATACAGAACAGCAGCTTTGGCAGGTATGGCAACTCAGTTTTTCTGGGGTTTTATGTTTATAATGATTTATGAAGCTTTCTATCAAAATGGAGCTGTGAATCAACCTATATCATTAAAACAATTAATTGATTATATTTGGTTGCAGCAGGCATTCCTTGTATTTATAATGCTTTGGTTCAGAGATGGGGAAATTTTCAATCTAATTACAAGCGGCAATATTGCCTATGAGCTATGCCGCCCATGCGGCATATATGGATTCTGGTATGCGAAGCTTATAGCGCAAAGGATTTCAGGCGCCTTTCTTCGGTGTTTACCAATTCTTATTATTGCTTTTTTGCTCCCAGAACCTTATGGATTATCCATACCACCAAGCATTGCTGCCGGAGTCTTGTTTGCAACGACTCTTGCACTGGGGCTGCTTGTGTTGATAGCCATATCCATGTATATTTATATATCAGTTTTTATAACAATGTCACCGGTGGGGTCTTTACTGATGATTGGCGTTTTGGGAGAATTCTTCGCAGGAATGATTATTCCCATACCTCTTATGCCCCAGTGGCTTCAAAGGGTAGCATATATTCTTCCGTTTCGTTTGGCATCAGACCTGCCCTTCAGGGTTTATAGCGGAAATATTCCGATAAAAGAAGGAATAATGAGTATTTTTATCCAGATCGTGTGGCTTGCAGTGCTTGTCTTCTCAGGAAGAGTGTTGCTAGGAAAAGCATTAAAAAGAGTAGTGGTACAGGGAGGTTAAAACATATGAAGCTATACTTTAAATATTTATTAGTTCTACTTAAAGCGCAAATGCAGTACAGGATATCATTTTGGCTGCTTTCATTTGGACAGTTCTTTATACCATTTTCAGTTTTCGCAGGTTTGTATTTCTTATTTGAAAGGTTTGGAAACATAAAAGGGTGGAGCTTTTTTGAGGTAGCCTTGTGTTTTTCAGTTGTACATATGGCCTTTTCTATTAGTGAGTGCTGTGCGAGAGGCTTTGATGCTTTTTCAAGCCTGGTATCAACCGGGGAGTTTGACAGGGTTTTAGTGAGGCCACGAAACACTATTGTGCAAGTCATGGGGTCAAAGTTTGAATTTACACGGGTGAGCAGATTATTACAAAGCGTAGCAGTTCTAATATGGGCGCTGATAAATCTGTCGATCAGTTGGGATGCATCAAAAGTGATTACGCTGGTATTAATGGTGATAAGCGGAGTTTTTATCTTTGCCGGTATATTCATTCTTGC
>CALMWN010000343.1 GCA_937873555.1 uncultured Clostridia bacterium | reverse complement strand
AGATTTCTGCCTGTCTCGTGGGCTCGGAGATGTGTATAAGAGACAGATTTTATAACATATTACCCTTTGAGTATAAACTCAACCAGGGATATGATTATTATGTATAATCTGTACGATATGATTTTTAAACGTAAGTCTTTTAGGCGCTTCGATGATTTTTTATCACTTTCTATTGAGGAACTGCAAAAAATTGAACAACGCCTTAATAAACTTTTGCCTTTACTGGCTGATGTTAAAATAAGGTATAGGATTGTAAAACGTGAAGAGACAACCTGTAAGCGTGGTGAATACTGCCTTTTGGTGTATAGTGATCAAAAGGAGAACCATCTATTGAATGTTGGATATATTTTGGAACAATTGGATCTCTGGATGGCATCACAAAATATCGGTGTATGCTGGTATGGGATGGGAAAATCTGATAAGTTAAAGCATGATGGTCTTGATTATGTAATTATGCTCGCCTTTGGAAAAGGTCGACCAGAAGAATTTAGGAAAGACTATACAAAAGCAAAGCGTAAGGAGTTAGAAATAATTTGGGTCGGTCAGCATATACCCAATGTTACTAATGTTGTAAGGTATGCACCAAGTGCTTGTAATTCTCAGCCTTGGCGTGTAGTTTTTGAGAATCAATGTATACGAATTTTTCGGTCGACAGAAGTGCGTTCGATTTTTCCTACGGAAAAGCTTTTATTATATAATCGCATCGATATGGGCATATTCCTTTGTTTTATGGAAATAGCTTTAAGACATGAACAATATGAATTTAAAAGATTATTGTGCGAGGAACAAAGCTCTAATGAAAAGCAGATAGAGATTGCTCAATATATTATAGATTAGGCTGCATAAGCGTATTAAAGAAGACTATGGAAATGGAAAAGAGTCATGGCAAGGAACTGGTTATTTTACCGGATGATATGCAGGAAAGACCGTCAGCACAGTTCTTAAGATGGCATAATGAAAATGTTTATATGGCTTAGATAATAAGAAGGCATCTATTCAGTTGGGTGCTTATTTTTTGGCCTTCACAATTTTTATCACCAACTCTTCCGGCTGCTCCTGTACTTCTATCTTATCACCAATCCTAAATCCAATATCCTCAAGCCACTTGCCCTGAAGCCGGATAAAAGGAGTTTCTTTACAGTTGTAATTTGAATAAAATGAAACTGTCAAAATGCGCTTATTCAAAGGGGTTCACTCCAATCAGGAAAAGATTTACTTTTGCCATGTTGCCTGATGCATGCGGCACAAAGGCAAACAAAGTTGATAGATGATCATGTAGTCAGGTTGATCATCGAGGAAGAATTCGACTGGTAATCAGGGGCCCTGTCTGGAAAAACGTCCGGACAGGGTTCATGAGCAGAATTGATGGACATGAAATTTAAGCAATGGGCGGTCAAACAGCCCGAGCAGCGACACTGGTGGTCACGCAACATCGGTGGCCGTTCTGCCTTAGATTATTTGATTAAGGTACGGGGCATGTCACTTCCCGAAGCGGTGATTCAGATAGACGGACAGGCGGCGGTCATGCCGCCTGTTTCGTCAAGGGTTCAGGAATCAACTGAAACTAAAAAACTGCTTTTGCCTGAGAAAAACGAAAACAACGACCGTGTAATTGCATATCTGCGGGGGCGCGGCATTCACAGAGATATAATCGACTACTGCATCCAGACCAAACGGCTATATGAAAGCCGCGATTATCACAATGCAGTGTTTATCGGCTTTGACCAAAACTGTATTCCGCGTTATGGTACACTTCGAGGAACGTCAGTAAGGCGATTTGTGGGAGAAGTAAACGGAAGCGACAAGCACTTTTCCTTCTCAATTCCTGCACGAAATGAAGGCTACAAGCTGCACCTGTTCGAAAGCGCCATTGATTTATTGTCCTATGGAACGTTGGAACTGCTTTCCGGCAGGGACTGGCGGCAGGAAAATCATTTGTCCCTTGCAGGCATTTACAAACCCAAGCAAAACATTGAGGAAAGCACTCCACCTGCCGCACTGATGCAATTCTTGAAAGACCACCCGTACATTTATGACATAGCCTTGCATTTGGACAATGATACTGCAGGACGGCTGGCGGCTAAAGCTATTCAAACAATTCTACCGTCCAACTATGTTGTTTCCGATGAGCCACCAAAGCGCGGGAAAGATTATAACGATTATTTGAAAATTGTGTTGGGAATACGGCTGCCCAATAGTATTGAAAGATAATTACTTTGTTTAAGATATTATATGGTTAAAAAAGTCAAACCTCTTGAAATATGTTATCATATATGATAACATATTTATGAGGCATGACATACACTAATATTGGAGGTGTATCATGGGGTGGCAAGTGGAATACTACAAAAAGGAAAATGGAAATATACCTGTCCTTGATTATTTGCTTTCGTTAGATGCAAAAATAAGGGCAAAAGCCTTTAGTGAAATAGAGTTACTTGAAAAGCATGGTCCTGAATTAAGAGAGCCTTATGTAAAGCCCTTAAAGGGTACTCAATACAAAGGGCTTTTTGAACTAAGAGTTAAATTCGCATCAAATATCAGTAGAATATTCTATTTCGCCTACCGACAGAATACCTTTGTATTGCTTCATGGCTTTACGAAAAAAACTGAAATAACGCCACAAAGGGAGCTTGAACGGGCACTGCATTATAAAGAAGATTATGAAAGAAGGTGTGATGATGAGTAAAGCAGGAGTAAAGTTTTCAGAAGTAAGAGAGCTTTTAATGAAAGATGAAGAATTCAAAACAGAATACGAAAAGCTAAAACCACGCTATGATGTAATTTCTCAAATCATTGAAGCACGAACAAGCCAAAACATTACCCAGGAAGAATTGGCGCTCCGGGTCGGGACTCAGAAATCCAATATCAGCCGTCTGGAAAGTGGAACGTACAATCCATCCCTTGATTTTCTTGCTAAAGTTGCCCGATGTCTTGGGAAGGAAGTACAGGTCATTTTAAAATAATGTATTTTGCGAAGTTGCAAACAAGCTTTTGGCAACACAGATGACTATGATAAGGCCTGAGAAATCAGCGCCTTTTTCTTTTGCTGCTGAAATGTATTGAGATACGGTAGCCACGAGAAGATGACTAGCAGTAAAATTCGGTGTATGATTTAAAATAGTTTTCAGATGCCATTTTCATTATTACATAGTTTTCTTGAAGTTATTGAACTATCTTCTACTGCTTAGTAAATAAATATGTCAAATAATTCTTTTTGCAAAAGGAATTTCAACATATATGTCGAAAATACTCATGACAGGTATAATGCGGAAATTATGGAAGTAGTATTACAATTGTTGTTTGTCTTAAGTGACGGCAGCAGTGAAGGTATTATGTCTATAACAGAAAGCCCGATGAAGTATGAATTATAGCAAAACTGTGAAGTTGCCAGAAAGAATTCAGGTTTTAGGTATTTATATAATGTGTAAAGGCGATGATAATAGTTGAACGGTCAAATGTATCAGATTTGCTGTATTACTGCAGCAGCAAAAAAAGCACTAAAAGAGAAATCAGCACTATCGTATACTCCCCTCAAATATGAGAATAGAATTGAATTTCAGTTTCTGCCGGAAAAGAAACTGTTTAGTACCAAAAAATATAAAGCGGAAAATGTGCTGGCATGGTATGATTGTTGCATAAAAAAAGGAATGTATGATATAAAGTTACTTGCTCCTGTCGCAGTTAAGGATCGTAGTATTCTCGGCTTTTCCAATACAACACTGAGCTCTCTTGTATGCTTTTATGAGGGAGGCAAAGTTACTTACTTCTCTGCACAATGGGAATTTGATTCGGATCTAAAGATGTGGAATATTCTTTATACAGAGCAGGAGTGGAAGGATGCTCCTTTGGAAAAGCCACATTTTGATAATAATATTGACGGTTTCAAATCCGTCTTATCTGAAATAAAAGAATTGGCCTACAAGATTGGTTGCGATGATTTTGCTGTTATATTTCAAAAGGCTATTGATATTCTGCTGGGTTCTTCCGATTATACAGATATTGCATATCATATGCCACTCCCAGAAATTCCAGAAGAAAATCTACATCTTTTTGAGGCTGCTAGTACTGCCGATGTTTTTGGCGCAATGGGTTCTTGGAATGACAGCCCTCCATATATGGCACACGAAAAAGGGTTGGATAAAGAATACGAGTTTCTGTCGAGTGAATTGTTAAAACAGGTTCGGCTTGCAACTTTATATGCTATTAATGAATGGTAAGTTTATGAGCATAATTTGTTTAATTATAGCAATTGGGCATTTTAGAAAGCTTGGAATTTTTGCAATTAGGGGGCATTGAAATGTTGTATGATTACAAAAATAGGTTAAGTGTTACCCGTGAACATTCATCAACAGTAAATAGACCTACTCAAATCGATGAGTTTTATAGTGACAGATCGCGAGTACTATATTGTTCATCGTTTCGGAGGCTTCAGCAAAAGGCCCAAGTTTTTTCTTTAGAACCAAATGCAAGTGTACGAACAAGAATGACTCATTCGCTTGAAGTTTCTGATTTGGGAAGAACTTTAGCAAATGGTATTGCTCAACGCTTATATAACAAAAAAATTATCTCTCTTCGTTCTGTTCCTCATATAGTCGCTATTGTTGAAAATGCCTGCTTAATACATGGCATTGGGAATCCTCCATTTGGGCATTTTTGTGAGGCAGCTATACAGGGCTGGGCAAGAAATATTCTTCCCCAATTACCCGCAATAGAAATATCTCAGAACCCTAATTTCCCTCTGCTAATGAGTGATTTTGAGGAATTTGACGGAAATCCTCAAGGCTTTCGTACTATAACAAGACTACATACTGAACGAGATGAGTTTAGCTTGAATTTAACATATGCAACTTTGCTCTGTGCTTTAAAATATTCTAGAGCGGCAGGTGAGGAACGAGATAATGGAATTTTAAAAAAGGCGGGATACTTTCAGACAGAAAAACCTTTAGTGGAAAAAATGTACTCAGAGGTTAATTTAGAACTACACCACAGATATCCGTTAACATACATTATGGAGGCCGCAGATGATATAGCTTATTGTTTAAGCGACATATCAGATGGTATTGAAAAACGTATACTAACTGAGCAAGATTTTCTTAATGAGTTTAGAGAATCTTGGAATCAGAATTACTCTGAAGTAACCTGTCCGGTTAAAATTCCTGATCATATTAATAACTTTAGTCATGACATCTCTATTCCTTGGTCAAAAAAAGCTATGCAAGAAGCGATTGAAAATTATATAAATAATCATGAAGCTTTCTATAACGGAACTGCTAAAGAATTAATTCCTCAGAATGGGATCAGGTGGACTGTATGGATGCTTTATGTTTGGCGGTATAGGGATTTTTAGGATTAAACAATGGATTCGCTTCTATACCGCCTGCTCCGGCAATAGACGCCAAGGCTTGAATGTGGAAATTGTATATGGTAAGAAAAAGTGAGAGTTCATATAGCATGAATGGAGAAGGTCATGAATAATTCTGAATTAAACATTTACAGAGCAATAAAAGCACCTGTACGGACAAAGCTGGAAGAAATATTGAAGCTTCTGAAAAAGGATGACTTATTATCCTTTGCTGAGAGTTTTGGCATTGTCGGACGCAGCAAAATGAATAAAGATAAGCTGGTAAGCGAGCTTTACAAGCACTTTTCAAATCCCGGATATTTGGAAGATGCTTTGCTTGCTGCAACCAAAGAGGAGCTTTCGCTTTTCGGAAAGCTGCTGGAGACACCTTATTCTGAAAAAGGCGAAGTCACATACGGAAAACTTCGGTACTTAACGACAATGGGTGCTGTTTTTCTGTTCCGGCAGGAAAACAGCATTTATATGGTTGTGCCGGAAAAAATTAAGGAATTGTATCAACTAATTGACCAGAAAAGCTTTAACCAAAGGCACAAAAGGATCGACGAGGTTCATCAGTATATTCTGGCTATGACTAATCTATATGGAGCCTTTTCTTCAAATCTGCCTTTTGAAGTCTACAATCAACAGAATGATAAAAAGATGAGCTTTCAGGAGTATACTGACATAACATTCAGGCTTGAAATGCGGCAGCAGTATTTTTATATCTACCATGGACATATTATAAGCGACTACTATGAAATACCGGAAATGGAAGACAAACTGGAACAAATGCTCAGGGAGAGAAAAGGAAAGCCGTTCTATATCCCAGAAAAAAATGAGCTTTTAAAATATGCCGACAATTTATATGAATTTGAAACACCTGAATTTCTTCTGCTTAAGAATTTTGTCCATGCAAAATTGAACTTGGAGGGAAATAAGGCCGAGAATCTTCTGGATGATATAAGATATTCATGCTCTATGGGAGAATCCATCAAAAGTATCATGGAAGAGGTGAACAGGCAGGGAGTAGTCTTTGAGGGAATAGATCAGGTGAATGAATTTCTGCAGCTTGTCACCGAGCTTTCCAATAACACCAGGCTTTGGGTCAATGGTGGTCATACACCCAGGGAGATGTTTGAAAAGTACGACAAGCCAAACCTGCGCCCTTTGCCCAAGGAACCATTTGCAATGAATCCGCAGCAGGCGCGGAGTGATAAAGTCGGAAGAAATGAACCCTGTCCGTGTGGCAGCGGGAAAAAGTACAAAAAGTGTTGCGGTGGCTGAATGGCTCATTAAAATAAAAATGATAATAACGCATAGGGGAAAATAATGCACAAATTTGATTCGAAAAATAAAAGCAAACTGGATAATGAGTGGAGAAGACAAAACCTTCCTCCAAGTAAAACCCTTGAACGGATCGGTCTGAAGTCTTCTGATGCGGTAGCTGATATCGGGTGTGGAATCGGATATTTTTCTATTCCGGCTGCTGAAATGCTTACCGACAGAAATAAGGTGTTTGCTCTGGACACATCCGAAGAAATGCTTACGGAAGTTGAAAAGAGGGCGCTGGTTGCGGGAGTTACAAATGTTGTAACCATAAATACAGAAGAATATGACCTTAAGCTTCCGGATGATTCCATAACATTTGCATTGCTGGTGAATGTTCTTCATGAAATCAATGACAGGAAACGGTTTATAGGTGAAATAAAGCGGATACTTAAGCTGGAAGGCAGACTTGCTGTTGTAGAGTGGAAGAAGGAAGATATGGAGATGGGACCACCTACCGGACACCGAATTGGATTTGATGAAACGGTTCGACTGATCACCGAGGAGGGGCTTTCCATGATTGATAAAATGGAGTTTGCCGGAGCCTTTTATGGAATAGTGTTTAAAAAGCAGGAATAACAGGTTGTGGATTCGCTTATCATTTGAGGCATGGAAGCCACTCATGGATGTTTTGGATAAAACAACTATAAATTAAAATCTCCGTTGACAAAGTTTGGAATCGCCCATATAATGAAACTGATGCAGTATACTGCAAGTATTAGATTTTAGTACGAAAGGAGTTGTTTTAATGTCTGTAAAAAATGTTGAGGTGGTTTTTGACTAATTAAATATTGGCACAGGTACATAGAAAAACCTTTTAACAGGTTTTGTTTGTGTTACCTATGCAGCTTCTTTCGAGCAACCAGGTGGCATGGGCGAGCAGTTGGCAGAGCCAACGACCAGCCCTGAATCGTGTATATAACAAGCAGCAACACGCATGGTAGCGTGTTTTTTTGTTGCTTTCATACAAGTTGTAGGGACACACATCAGTAG
>CALMWN010000342.1 GCA_937873555.1 uncultured Clostridia bacterium | reverse complement strand
GCAGAAAACTGCTCGCTGTCTCTATCTGTAATCCGCGGAATTGTGCAAAGGTCTCTCACTGTTACATTCACGAACACAGGAGTGTGTGGGACAATTTCGGCCTAAAGATACTTTCTGAGGTTGTACTCGTTAGTATTCATCATGGCGTTAACACTAAATATCTGACACCATCAGAAGATAATAAATCAAATTGAAGGAGGAGTCGTAAGACCCCCCCTTCAATATTTTATTACGGACGCACTTGTACGGATACACCGGTGGGCTCTGCCATTGTCTTGCTGCCACCATTCAAACTGTTCGATAATATTCCTTCCATCTCCATTACCCAATGATACGTATTTGCAGTCTTCCCCAAACCATTGTCTGCTCCATAAGTTTCAAAGTTATACTTCAATTGTCTATGAGCTTCGTTAAAATACTTCTGATTACCGGTAAGGAGAAAGGCATATGCATTTACACAGTTAATTCTAGGTCCAGTATTGGCACAATTATCTGCTGCCCAGGTTTGAGTGCATCCTGATTCAACATAGTCATATCCATTTCCGGCATTATAAACCATACACCCACCTAATGCAGCAGGTTGCATTGCGTTTGCATAATTAACAATTGCATCCCTATAAATGGTATTACCTGTATCGATATAAGCTTGATACAAACCAGGTCCACAATTCATTATAGCCTGCCAATGACGTGAATCTCCAACTGGATCAACAAAAACACCAGAGCTCTGTTGATAGCTTAAAATTTTGTTTGCATGACTTGTCCACCAGGAATACAAGGTAGAACTTCTTGTAATCTCCCATATTCTCAGTACAGTTAAGAAAGCCTGAGCCCCTTCTCTAGCAAGTAATCCCCACGCATAGGAACTATTCTTATCAGTCCCCCGGCTAATATATGTGTTTGCTAAATCAACTCCTCGGTCGAAAAACCATTCGTCACCTGTCAACCGGTACAAAAGGAGTGTCCCCTCCATCCAACTTGCGAAAAGGTAGTTCCCGCTTCTGTGATTTACGCCACCGTATCCTGAGCTGATGCCATTCCATCTTGCTCTATCCTTCGTTCCAACACCGCAATAATATTGATCGAGACTTGTAAAATTCTCTGCATATTTTCTAGCAAAGTCAAACCATTTAAGGTCTGCTGAGCGCCCAAACTGCCTAGTCGCTACACCTATCCCATCATAGTAATTTGATGGCATCATTGATAGACCTGAATCCCAGAGACAACCATAATCCCATCTACCATTAAGATTCATAGAGTTTTGTAGAGAAACAGATCTGTTATATGCATCATCTAAGCCTGCATCAAAAGATGGATAATTTGCGCTTGGATATGGAGAAAGCTCACCTAGGCCCCTTGAGGAACAAAGGTATTCTTTCGAAGGATGAGGGAATATTGGATCCTGCATGAATCCTTCAGCCAGATTCTGCATCTCCCCAACATACCTTGTTGCACCATGAATATATACAAGAAATTCTTCACGGAATGCCTGATAGATATAAAAATTATGTGTGCCAGCATTATCTGGTAGTATCTTGTAGGTAACTGCCCCTGTACTATCCATGTACAATGCATGTGGCCACTTATTAGCAAAATTCTTTGCAGCAATCATTATTCCTTTTGTATTATCATATAAATTCACCCAACCTGTTAATTTACCAGTAGAAGAAGACCCTGATCCGGATAATGAATATACGTTAAATGCTGACTGGTATCCATAAATATCAGATCCTGAAGGAATACTTCCAGACCATGGTGAGGATTTGCTCAAGTTCCCCATTGCATATGAAAGCGAGCTCGGATAACTCATTCTGAAATTTACTTCAAGATTGTTTATTGTTCTATCAACTTGCCCAACAGTGACCGTATCATTCAAAGTAGCACCATGAAGATTTTTATCATGGATATAATAATATACAACTTTCGCATACTGCTTGCCCGCATAGAAATGCACCCTGCATACGTACCTTAGTCCCTGTGTCCCGGTACTGCTTGTATTGTAACCTTCTGCATGTATTACGGTACGCATGGGGCCACTTTCTTCAATTTCAAATACTTCTGGTACTGAGTTCTTACCCAGGTACGTTGCTCCGCCACCTGTTTCCTCAATGCCACCATTTGTGACGTTTGAGAATACCTGTGTTGAGCCTACTGTAGCAGAAGTTATTATCCCAAAATTGTTTTTATTGATAACGAATTCGTAATTACCTGTACTTATAGTGACTACTCCGTTATTATTGCTCGAGACTAAAGGATATGACGGTGATATTGTCTGGCTACTGTTCTGTAAATAATAATTAGCTATACTATTTGCAGATACCGATGCCTGAAAATCAACTAAAACCCATTTTATTTTCCCTGTAGTATTATTTACAGCAGTATTCCATCTTTCAAGCACTCTGAATTGAGCCGGAATAGCAACACCTGAGCCGTTTACAACACATAGGGTATCAACATCAGTTATATTAGCATTCTCAGTGATTGGGAAACCGAATGTCACAGGTTCAGACACTCTGGTAACACCTGATCTTTCCTGCAAGATTAATGGTACATTGATAGCCCAGGATACTGAGGAGATTACAGAACAGCAAATAATTATCGTAAGTAATTGCATTTGGAAGCATAATCCTTTTATATATTCAATTCTCATGACTATCTCCTTATTTTAAAGCTTTTTTGATATTAACAAAAAAGCAAGTTGCATGCCACTCTCTGTTTTTTATTATATAAACCTAAGCCAATTGTAAAACTCCCTGGATGTCATTCCGACAAACGCCGGTATCCAGTGGTCTTTTGCACTTCAGGACCCCGGCTATTGTTCGCATGACGGTTCCGGCTGAGTTTTGCAATTGGCTCACCTTTCTGTAATTCTTTTCTGAGAGCGATTGTTTTGTTCTGATTGGCATAATTCATCAATTTATCAAAAGAATAGTTCTTTTATTACATCATTATTGTACGGTAAATTTTCAAGATATCTTTGTAACCCATTTCCTTGACAACAGCTTGCTAGTGGTGGTCGCCATTAATCCTGCACCTTATTTAAAGCGGCCCTGCCACGTTTGACTTTTTCAAGGATGTCGCTTGCTTTTGCTGTCCATATGAACGGTTTTGGGTTTGAGTTGTGTATTTCAATATATTGGTAAATTGCCTGTTCAAGCTCCCTTTCAGACCGGAAGACCATAAACGGGATGAGACGATCCGAGGACATGTCTTCTGCTCGTTCCTGGCGCTTATCCTCATGAAGGAGCTTATGGTCAGGCTGGAGAAGAAATCAATCGCCCTGGAGTGGAAAGACATCATCCGGGACCTGGACAACATGGACGAGATAGAGATCGTTGAAGAAGGGAAACGTTTTCTGATCCGCACGGGGGCTTCCGGTTGCTGCGGTAAGGTGTTCCAGGCGGTAGGCGTTGCCATACCTCCGACGATCAGACAAGTTCAGTAGGATAACCGGCAGCAGGAATTAAAACGATTCCCTGGTGCCAAAGACTTTTTATGTTGCTTCGAGACCTTTGCACAATTCCGCGGATTACAGATAGAGACAGCGAGCAGT
>CALMWN010000341.1 GCA_937873555.1 uncultured Clostridia bacterium | reverse complement strand
ATTATGAAGGGAATATGGTATTTATGTAGAATATTCAAATGGTAAGAACTAGATTGATCTAGCAAAAATATTCATTACTATAAGTGTTTTGAGGTTAACGTGGAAAAGAAATTGCATGAAGGACATAGACAAAGAGTGAAGACCCGATACTTGACAGAGGGTATGGATACATTTGAGGACCATCAGGTGTTGGAAATGCTCTTGTTCTTCTGCATACCGATGAAGGACACAAACGAATTGGCTCACAAAATGATTAAAGAGTATGGATCGCTGGCAGGACTATTTGAGGCTGACCCGAAAGATATTTGTAAAAGATGTGGAGTGAGTGAGAATACAGCAATTTTGGTTTCTCTCATTCCATCACTGGCAAGAAGATATTTCAAGAGAAAATGGGGAGACAAGCCTGTTCTTAACAGCTCTTCAAAAGCTGGTGAATATGCTGTCTCTCTTTTTGCAGGAAGAACATACGAAGCCTTCTTTGTAATATGTTTGGATGCACAGAATAGGGTTAATTATGCTGCATTAGTTCATGAAGGGACAATTAACGAGGCACCGGTATATCCTAGACTTATAGTAGAGGCTGCATTGCGTCACCAGGCTAACAGTGTCATATTGGCTCACAATCACCCTGGAGGTACGCTTCAACCTTCAAATGCTGACCTAGAAGTAACTAAAAGAATAGCCAAAGCTCTCGAAGCAATATCTATTAACATAGTAGACCATATTGTAGTTGCAGGGGATAAATATGTTAGCTTTGCAGAGAAGGGTTTGATAAATACCTGAAATTTCTATATATTAATCTGTGATACCTTAAATTTTCCAATTGGATTGTGTAAAACAATGAACTTTTTTGATAACAATTTTCTGTTTTCAGAGGGTTATAACCTGGATTCGAAAAGTAAAGGTAAATACTATGCCTATAATGCAGTAAAAGCTGCCAGAGATAGCAGTGCAGAGTGGGCTATGCTAACGAATGGATACAAATGGAGAATCTACAGTGTAAAAAATATAAGCCCATATGAGAATTATCTTGAAGCAGACATTGAAAATACTATTGAAGTTATCAAGGAACCTTTGTAACTCCGGCATTGGATAAGGTGGAACTTTCTTTAACAACGGATGAAATTTGTAAAAAACAGTGTACAATTTGTTCACGTAGAATTTAGGTCCTTGCCGGAATTTAGCAAAAAAAGATGGATGTATGTTCCTTTGGTATACCGACTGCGTATCGAGATATGGTACCGTTCACCGAATATCAAGGCAAGGCGTCTATTTGAGTTATACAAGCCTATATGCCCATCCTGGCCGATTTCAGGGTGAGCAAGATTATGGCGTATAATCGCGAGCAATTCAGGTGCAATTCCGACACCATTGTCAGTAACATATATATGCAGCCCGTCTGTCTGCACATGTACTCTCAGCTTGATGCCGCAGCGTCCTTCCTTTTCCTTTATCCCATGATATATACTATTTTCAATCAACACTTGCAATACAAGCGGAGGTATAGGAAAATTTAGCGCGTTGTCATCTACATTCCACCGTACGAAGAATTTATCCTCATAGCGGCAGGTTTGTATCTCGATATATCTTTTTGCGTTTTCTATCTCTTCGCGGAGCGTGACGGTTCCGCTCGTCTTGTCCAATGCATACCGCAGCATAGATGCAAGCTGTGTTATCATCCTGTTTGCATTGGTCGGTTTTTTGTTGAGAGAAAGGATTTCAAGATTGATTGTCTCCAATGTGTTGAACATGAAATGGGGATTAAGCTGTGATTGCAGGGCAAGCAGCTCAGCGTTTTTCAGATTGAGTTGTTTTAGTGAGAGTTGCATTTTAAGATAATCCTGTTCAATAAATGTCTTCAGGATGTTTTGCAGGATGTATGAATACTGATCCCCGGTATATTTAGACATTGACGGCAGCGGTTTTCCTTCCTCGGCAGCCTGAAATACAGCTATTATGTCCATAAGCTGACGGTAGTTCTTACGTGTAAGGTAATAGGCCAATAATAAACTGATGATCACCGTAATAAATAGAATAGCGAGTGTAAGAGCAAGAATTCGTTTGGGGATGGAGTAAAGCATGCTGCTAGGGATGAATGATACATAAGTCCAGTTAAATTTATTAGATTTAAGTATAGTTAATAGTTGATTTTCTTCGCTGATACGTACGGATAAAGGTTCTCCAACAGCGTAATTATCAAAGTACAGCCCGGAGTCTGTGGGACTAAAGCCGGGCATACTTGAAAAGAGCAGTTCACCTTTAGGGCCGACAACGACGAGGCTTTTACCGTTATATTTGGTAAGCTGTTTTATCATATTGTAAAAGTATGATTGCTTGATATTTAACACTATCACACCATTGTTACTGATCAAACGCCGATAGAGGGAGATGACATTATGAGGGTTCTGATCATTGGTATATGACTTTATATACCGGGCCTCAACCCATTGAAGGACATCGGGCGCTGAATTAATGTAGCTTTCATACCATGTAGTGTCATAAGTGCTGCTGATGGAAGACATACTGAAGTTTGAAGATAGAAAACGTCCGAAAGGATTGTCAACATATATGTATATTGAATATATAAAAGGTTCTAAATATGTAGGAATAGCTATAAGTCCGTTTATTGCTTCCAACCTTTTTAAATTATCGTATGTATAATCCGGTGAGCATAAGATGGATTTTATGGCAGATGAATTGCTTCTTCTATTATCAAACGATACCGTAAGATAGTCTATATGATTTTTTAACATCAACTCGATATTTTCACTAGCAAATTGGAGAATATCAAGGCTGTTTTGATTGGACTGAGTTACAGCATATTTATATGTAATGAAAATAGAAATCGGACTAAGAAGAATAAGCGGAATCAGTATTGGTGCCATGAGTTTACAAAAGTTTTGCCAGAAAAATTTACGTTTCATATCGAATCCTCTTTACGGTGTGGGGGAGAGCATCTATAATCCCTTGGGCATTTTCCATAATATAATTTAAAGGCTCTGGAAAAATTTTTTGCCGAGTCGTATCCAAGCAGATTACTTATTTCGCCTATTCCGTATCTGTAGTAGGAGAGAAGCGAAGCCGCTCGTTCCATTTTTTTTGCAATTACATAATCTGAAAATTTCTGTCCGGTATGCTGCTTAAACAGTCTGCTGAGATAATAAACACTTTTGTTAACGGTGCTGGCCGCACCCTCAAGGCTGGCGTTTGATATGTTACTTTCGACATATGAATAAACGGCGTTTATTATTTTGTCGTAAAAGCCCTTTTCAAGTTTCTCTCTATCGATGGAATCTGACGTATTCTTATACTCCAGGTTCAATGCATCCCGGATCTGGCCGAATACTAATATAACATCATCGTATATTGCAGGTTTTAAAAGGTAATAACAGATACCATATTGAATTGCTTTCTGTGCATATTCAAATTCACGATAGCCACTCAGCAGTATAATCTTCACCTTACTGTTCTGCTCTCGGAGCCTCATGGCAAGATCTATCCCGGAAAGAAGAGGCATACGTATATCGGTAAGAATAACATCAATAGGGTGAACTGCGATGAAATCGAGGGCTTCAGAGCCGTTTGACGCTTCTCCGGCTACTATAAAGCCAAGCTTATCCCAAGGATACCCCAAACGAAGCCCTTTGCGTATTTTCGGTTCATCTTCTACTATAAGAAGCTTGTACATTGCATTAGCACCTCCAAGCCTTTACTATTATACCATTTTCTTTGACAATTTTGAAGATATATAGAAAATTTTTACACAACAGCAAAAAATGATACCATTTAGCAATTACAGTATCTTGTGTAAAACGGGATGTCTGATTACAATTTTTATATGTAATGTATCTAGACTGGAAATTAAAAGTGAAAAAAGACTTGGGGGAGTGAATAATGATGAAAAAATTCATGCGAGTTCTTGGAATAGTGATGTCTACTGTTATTATTGTGGGCATTATGGCTGCCTGCACCAGCAACAACACATCCGGTAACAACACATCCGGTAGTACTTCAGCTTCAGCAGAGAAAAAACCTGTGTCTATCCGGTTCTTGTGGTGGGGCACCGATGTCCGTCATAAAGCCACGCTTGCTGTGATTGACATGTATCAGAAGGCCTTTCCCAATGTGACCATTGAAGGAGAGTACGGAGGATTTGACAGCTATCAGGATAAGTTAACCACCCAGTTGGCAGGAGGAACAGCTCCCGATCTTATGCAGCTAAGCTTTACATGGCCTATCGATTTACAAAAGAAGGGCGGATTTTTTGTGGATCTGTCCAAATATCCCAAGCTGATAGATCTCAGCATGTTTCCAAACAGCCTTATAGATGGCTTTGGCAAAGTGGGTAACGCGGTAGTCGCCGTTCCGACAGGTGCAAGCGCATATGGTTTTATTGTCAACAAGAATCTTCTTACCAAGGCTGGAGTACCACTCAACCAGAAATGGACTTGGGACGGTTTCCTTGATGCGGCAAAGAAGGTTCACGCTCTCGGCGGCGACTACTATTTTTCTTACGATAACAGGAAGGTAGACTTGTTCCAGAAGTACCTCCGTCCATACTTAGAGGCCCGCACCGGTCAGAATATGATTAAAGACGATTATTCCCTGGGCTTTACTCGTGACAATCTTGTTGAGGCGCTTAGCTACATAAAAACCTTAAATGACAACAAGGCATGGCCACCTGTATCCGAGGTTTCCAGCGCCGCCTCGCTTGCAGAGGATCCCAGATGGATCAACGGTAAAATCGCATCATCACTCAGTGTTTGGGTTTCCAGTGTCTTACCGGGCGCCAAGGCTATTGGTGACGCTGCTGATGTCGAAATTTTTCCAACGCTTGCAAATGGAAAGGATACTGCTATTGCTTCCCAGCCTGCCCAGGATTTTTCCGTAAACGCCAGGAGTGCCAATATTGAAGAAACTATTAAGTTCCTCAACTATCTTTTTACGGATGAACAGGCCCTCAAGATTCTGAAGGATACCCGTGGCGTGCCTGTCAGTAAGAAAGGCATTGAAGTCGCCGAGGCCAACAAGCTTGTCGATCCTATAATTACCAAGTGCCTCAAGCTTGGTCTTGACAACAGCACATCCATTCCATACTGCCCCATTAGCGATGATAGTGAAATCAAAAATGCCGGTCAGGATGTTATTGAAATGATGCTCTTCGGCAAGCTCACACCAAACGCTGCCGCTGACGAGATGATATCCAGATATAATGTCCTTCTGCGAGAGATGAAAGCCGGCAAATAATCGATTTGTTATAGAGAAAAAGTTGCTTAACTATACAGACAGGTCAGACAATATATGTAAACATGTTTGGCCTGTTCGGCTGCCGGATTAATTTTAATATTGAAGAAAGGGGTAGTATTGTGAGTAATACCTTGAAAATGCCTGCAAACATAAAGAAGAAATTCTATAAACCATTCCGCAGAGAAAATATTGGTCTGGTTTACATATTGCCATGGTTTATCGGATTTCTCGTGTTCGGACTGTATCCGTTTATAGCTTCGATCGTATATTCCTTTACTGATTATACACTGCTGAAACCGCCCAATTTTGTCGGCATCCAAAACTATATCACGATGTTTACAACTGATAAGGATTTTTACAAATCTCTCACCGTCACCATTATATATTCAGTAGTAGCAGTACCTTGCAAGCTGACATCTGCGCTTATTATCGCGCTGCTGATGAACATGAAACTTAAAGCAGTTAATCTTTTTAGAACTGCTTACTATATTCCCTCTATTTTGGGCGGCAGTGTTGCGGTTGCAATAGTATGGAAAGCGTTATTTGTGAATAACGGTGTTATAAACTCGATCCTCAGCACTTTCGGAATTGCGCCGGTTAAATGGCTTGGTTCTCCGGCTTCCGCCATAAGCATTATCGTACTGTTGAATATATGGCAGTTTGGTTCGTCCATGGTTATTTTCCTTGCAGGATTAAAGCAGATTCCTCAGGAACTTTATGAGGTGGCGCGAGTTGATGGTGCGGGAAAATTCCGAATTTTCTACAAGATAACCATCCCACTTCTTACACCGGTTATTTTTTTCAACCTTATTATGCAGCTTATACACTCTCTACAGGAATTCTCAGCACCTTTCCTTATCACTAACGGCGGTCCGATGAAATTTACATACTTTTACGGAATGAAGCTGTATGAATATGGTTTTAAATTCTATAAAATGGGTTATTCATGCGCTCTGTCATGGTTTTTGTTCGCTATTATACTTGCACTTACAGCTCTCATTTTCAGGAGCTCTAACAGCTGGGTCTATTATGAAGACGGAGGTAAGTCATAATGAATCAAAAGAAGTTTATTTCTAATGCTATCAGCTATTTTATTTTGATAGCTATAGGATGGTTAATGATTTATCCCTTGATATGGCTGTTTTTTGCTACTTTCAAGAATAATAACGAGATATTCGGCAACAAAACTCTTTTTCCATCGTCAATCAGTTTTGATGCTTACATAAACGGTTGGAAAGCTACCGGACAGGTAACATATACAGTGTTTTTCGGGAATACATTTTCAATAGTAATACCGGTTGTTGTTTTTACCGTACTCTCAGCTATTTTTATAAGCTATGGTTTTGCCAGGTTTAACTTCAAGTTTCGTAATGTATTTTTCATCATGATGCTGGCTACAATGATGCTGCCCGGTTCCGTAATCGTTGTTCCGCAGTATATCATGTTCCGCACGTTCGGATGGCTGAACACCTATAATGTATTTATCGTTCCTTCGCTGTTCGGTACACCGTTCTTCATATTTTTGATGGTTCAGTTCTTACGCGGAATACCGAAGGAATTGGATGAATCGGCATATATAGATGGGTGCAATTCATTCAGGATTCTGTGGCAAATCCTTGTGCCGCTCTGCAAGCCTGCGATTTTCTCTGTTATAGTGTTCCGGTTTCTTTGGACATGGAATGACTTCTTTGGCCCTCTTATTTATTTGAACAGTGTAAAGAGGTACACCATTGCCCTTGGCTTACGCATGTCGATTGATAATGAGGCGGCAATTGCCTGGCCGAATATAATGGCCATGTCCCTCCTATCTATCATGCCATGCATTCTACTGTTCTTTTTCTCTCAGAATTATTTTGTTGAGGGTATAACCACGACCGGCTTGAAAGGATAAGATTGAAATGATACAGGAATGTAAAAATTTTTGTTGATTTTGATACAGCAAGCTTTTATTTTTAGCAGACGAATAATGAAAGGAGATGTTAAAACATGAAAAAAAGATATGCTATTGTAGGCGCAAGCTCCAGAGGTAAAAATATGTATGCCGTACCATTATCCAAGGAATACAGGGATGCCGCCAAAATTGTAGGCGTTTATGATCCCAACTATAAGAGGGCGGAAATTTTAAAAAGGGATGCCGGTGGAGATTTTCCGGTGTATAAAAGTTTTGAAGAAATGCTTGATAACTCCAAACCGGATATTATTATTGTCACAACTGTAGACCGGTACCATCATGAATACATAATCAAGACGCTTGAAGCCGGCTGCGATGTAATTACAGAAAAACCTATGACCATTGACGCAGATAAGTGTAATGCAATAATTGCTGCAGAGAAAAAGACCGGAAGAAAGGTGATAGTTACCTTCAATGCCCGCTTTAGCCCTTTTGCTACAAAAATAAAGGAATGTATCAAAGCAGGAATGATAGGCGATGTCTTAAATGTGCATTTTGAATGGCTGCTTGATACTTCCCACGGTGCTGATTATTTCAGACGGTGGCACCGTAAGCTGGAAAACTCAGGAGGTCTGCTTGTACATAAGGCAACTCACCATTTTGACATGGTAAACTGGTTTATCGAGCAGGACCCTGTTTCAGTGAATGCCTTCGGAACAAGGAGGTTTTATGGTCCAACGAAGGAAAAGAGAAGCGAACGCTGCTTAACCTGCAAATATAAAGGAGAATGCAGCTTCTACTTTGATTTGACCCGTCCGAATCTGAAGGAAATGTATCTGGATGCAGAGGATGTTGATGGATATTACCGCGATACGTGTGTTTTTTCTGAGGAGATTGATATATATGATACTATGAGCCTTAATGTAAAATATTCTGGTGATGCTGTAATGAGCTATTCCCTGACAGCCCATTCACCTTATGAAGGGTATAAAATATCTATAAACGGAACCGATGGAAGATTGGAAGCAGAGTATTTTGCAGCAACATCTGAAGATCCTTTTGCAGCTGTTGCAGCAGATGCGGTCCGGCGTTATACCCGGCGGGGTGAAGACGCTCAAAACAAACTAAGGATATATAACAGACATGGAGAGGAATACAGCATAAAGGTCCCTTCACTTTCAGGAACTCACGGAGGTTCGGATGAGAGACTGAGAAATATGATATTCAGGGGCGTTTCGGAAGATCCTCTCGGTTATTCTGCCGGGTCAAGGGCTGGAACTATGTCACTTATCATTGGAGCAGCAGCCAACATCTCCATTAAGGAGGAAAGGGCGGTAAAAGTAATAGATTTGCTGAAATTATAAAATGCTTTTTAAATAATTCAATTTACAGGCTAATAATATTGCATTAAAATTTGTGGTAGGGAGAGTGATACTATGGAACGGGCAAATGATTATGAAGAAAAATATCCCCATTCGCCCTTCATAAAGGAAAGGGAGACGCTGGATAACGGATTTTCTAAGGGATGGGGTTTTCATTTTCAGCCAAGTGAGGAATATTGGGTGGATTGCCATAACCATTTGAATTCTGGAAAATCAGTGAATGAAATTCTAAGAATGCTTGACCAATGGTTCGGGCACTTGGATGCATTCAGATTGGGAAAGTCTTTGTTTATTTCCCAGGATTCATCATCATTTGAGGCCTTCAAGACGGTTGCTGAAGCGGATAGAAGATTCGGATGGCTCGTGTATGTGCCTTTTGATAAGCCTGATCCGGAGGTTTTTCAGAAGGCAATTGATAATAAAGCAGCAGGCTTGAAGCTGCATAATGC
>CALMWN010000340.1 GCA_937873555.1 uncultured Clostridia bacterium | reverse complement strand
GATTGATATCTACTCCCTGTTTATTTGTTGTAACAGATTTAACTCTCCGGAATAGTATATATTATAACTAACTAAACAGGAGGTCCTTTATGGGTTTATTTGGCAAATGTGGTTTCTTCGGCGGAAATGCAGAAATATTGTTCTTTATAATTCTGTTTCTGCTTTTATTTGACGGTGGTATGTTCGGATTCCGTGAAGATCCCAAATAATTTTCTTAAACGGCAGGTGTCAAAAATAGCATCTGCTGTTTTTTATTCTTATAAATTCACATTATCTGTCATATTTCACCAGTATTTGTCATAACTTGCGACGATTTTATGATGAAATTAATAATAATTTATAATACAAACATCATCGCAATCAGGATGAAAAAAGGTGTCAAACTGTTCAGCTGCAAATTCTGCTCAAAAAGCAGTGCACTATGCTGGAATAAAGTAGTCTGAACTAATGTTGCATAGACCACCTGATGAATTGTCTTTAAAAACAAGGTGTGAGTTGTTTTCCATCAACCTATATATGGTATTGTCAGAGGCCCCAGCGGCATTACGGCAATACTGGCGTCTTTACCATATACTGCAAGCAATTTGTCCAACGTTTGTTCCATATTGTCTGTTTTTTTGAACATTGCCTGTTCCAGTACACTTTCCGGAATTGAAGAATAAACATAAACCTCTGCCCAGGTTTGAATGATAGCTTGCTTCTGCACCTGCCACTGGTCAAACATTTTAAAGCCCGGGTCCTGAATGATTTCCAAAAGTTGTCCGGGACTTCTCCCCATCTTTAATATTTTTGCATAGTTGCCATGGTTGGGTAAACCATCACAGCATTCAGCGGCACATATGATCGCACCGCCTTTTTTTACTATCCTGTGCGCTGCACTCATTCCTTTTACTGCCTGATACAGGTTCTGGTCAAGCGGGTATCCACTGTTCGAAGTAATTACTATGTCATAGGGGCGGCTGCATCTTACCATTGCATGCTCTCTTACATATTCACAACCTTTTCTGTGTGCTTCAATCAAGTCCCCTGCAAAGAATTGCGTTATTTCCTTATTACCGTTAAGTGCCACATTGAACAGGAAATGCGGTCTGCACATAAGCGCAATTTCAGTTGCTTCCTCCTGCACAGGATTTCCGTCAATCACTCCCCATGTACTGTCTGGATGTCCAATCATTGACGCATTGTGGAAATGCATTATTGTATCAATGCCTGCTATGCCCGGCATTATGCCCTTCGGCCCTCCGCTGAATCCGGCAAAAAAATGAGGCTCTATAAAGCCTGTTACTATCCTGAAGTCACTTTCAACATACTCCCTGTTCAGGTAAACTTCAGCACCGCCTTTAGTCCTTCCAAGGTAAGCCTGGGTTTTTGTATCCTGTGCGTTGTTGTTTATAATACGTATCCTGTCCACAATATCACTGCCGAGCATTGAAACAAGCTCTTCCCCGGTATTATCCCTGTGACTTCCGGTACCGTTTATGATAACAAAGTTTTCATCAGGTACATGAGCCAGTTCATTCATGATCCATGGTACAAGCTTGTGGTTTGGGGTTGGCCTTGTTATATCGCTTATCACAATGCAAACCCTGTCATGTGCTGAAACCATATCTTTCAGGGGCATGCTTCCGATGGGCTGCCGCAGCGCCCTGGCAGCTTCAGCGTTCTCATCCTTCAATGCGGGAATTTCTATCGGTTCAATCACCTCGGTATTATCGGGCAGATTGACGGTCAGGCCATTCCTGCCGTATGCAAGCTTTATTTTCATGTTTTGTCTCCTTGCATTTAAGAGTTTGCCTTAAAAATAGTAGTAATTATCCAATTTGGTTGTTCCATAACAAGCACCCCATACAATTGCGTTTTTCGTCTTATGGAATATACAATAAAACTATTCAGGATATTTTTTAAATAATATTTTAACAATTACGGCAAATATATTGTACCATGAAATCCCATTAAATCAACAATAATTATTCAAATATACCTGGACTAATGTTTTCTTGCTGCTAAAGCAAAAAACCCTGTAACCGTATAGTTACAGAGTTTTTGAAAAATCTTGGTGCCGAAGGTCGGACTCGAACCGACATGGTATCGCTACCGCTGGATTTTGAGTCCAGTGCGTCTGCCAGTTTCACCACTTCGGCGTCTCTTTCGCCTATTTATATTAACACATAGTAATTTATAAATCAATAGTATTTTACATACATTTTTATCCTGTTTACCACGTATATAAGACTGCTGCAATCCGTCCGCAGAAAAAATCACTTGAATACGAAGATAACCGCAACTCCTGTCAGCAATAAAAAGGCATAGACCAGCTTTCTCTTGAGGTTCTTCTCCTTGAAAAGAATCCCCCCCATTATAATCGAAACAATTACTGAAATCCTTCTTAAGGGTAGGATTATGGAAATCTTGCTTGCAGTCATATTGACAGCTTCAAAGTATATCCTGTCGGATACCACAAGGAACAAACTCATCAAGGGTATAAACCAGCTGAATCTTATTGAAAGCTCCAGGTTCTTTCTTATGTTGTTTATTATCAAAGCTGCAAAATACATTATTGTCAGAAAAAAGCAGAACCAGAACTGTACCTGCCCAGTATTCGCCTTTTTTAAAATAATCTTGTCCATAAGCGCACTGGTAGCACTTAAAAACGTACTGCCTACCATCATGTAGAGGTATTTGTTTCTGAAAAGGCTGGCAATTTCAGCCTTTCCCGTTTTCCCTATGAAATAGTAGGATATCAGAATAATGATTATTCCTGCGACCTGTAGTAAGGAAAATCTTTCACCAAGTATGGTGACGCCCATGAAAATGGTAAAAACCGGTGTCAATGTGGAAAACGGACTTATTACACTTATAGGAAGGCTCCTCAATGCTATAAATCCCAGAATCCAGCTTATGAAAATTATAAAGGACTTCAGCAGTATAAGAATCAGGCTAAATGATTCAACCTTCAGTGCATTTTTGTAGTCAAAGGATACTATCAAAAAGCTGAAAAGCGTGTAAAGTGCAAGTACATTTAATAATGAAACCTTTCTAAGCGCCTTTTTCGTCAATACGTCGTAAAAGCCCAGCAAAATCCCAGACATCAGCGACATCCAGAGCCAAGTATACATATTGATTATCTCCGTACGGTACATAGTTTACGATTTATGTCTTTAGTGAAGATTAATCATAAATCATATAGTTATTTTCTTGTTGTAATCAGTTTTATAATTGTCCTCAGATCAGTATCCTTTTTTATTTTGTATTCACCTATATTGATCTCGCCCGAAAGACCCATTGCGGTTATCTCTTTTATGAAGGCTGACTTGTCATTTATCAGCCCTGCCTGCAAAAGCTTACCGGCAACCACTTCCGAGGAATCTCCAGGATTTATGCTGATTTTCGGCTCCTGTTCCTCCTGCTTGGGCTGTGCTGTCACAGCAGGTGCAGGGGACAGGGTTGGTGTTGGGGAAGGGTTCACCTGTGAGCCTGTTGGTTTTGCAGATGGAATTTTTATGTCTTCCGGACGGTTTGCTTCCTCATTTTTTTGCTCCTGCTGCAGCGTTTTGTCCTTTAAAATATCAACCTTTTCAATCATTCCATATGCCTTAGCCTGTGCAATTATTTCTTCCCTGCTGAGCTTCGGCTTTTCTCCAGTCAGATATATAAGACTTATTATTGAAGTAAGTACTATACCTATACCAATTCCCAGGATTATACTCTTAATATGAAAATTCTTCATTTGCTCCTCCTAAATAGAACCACAATTTCCCAAATCACAAAAGAAAAAGCGCCCTAAGCGCTTTATTTACTTATTCATTTCCAGTATCAGCATTATCTCACCTTTGCCCATACTCAAAGTTTTTGCGATTTCAGTGTCGCTCATGCCCTTCTGCGAAAGTTGAAGCACTTCATTATATTTATTGTTTATTGGCACAACCTTTTCCCTTGTCTTTGCCTGAGCCCTGTGTCCTTCCATATGTCCGGCCGTGTTTTCAAAGCTGATACTGTCTATGACAAGGTCATTGCTGTAGTTATTGAAAGGTAATGGCGGCTTTACAAACACATCAACAGTGCTTCCATTTACAACCTTTTCGGCTTTCATGCCTTTTGATTCAGGCAGTTCATGGATTCTGCCGTTTATTTGCCGGATTTTCTCGTCAATGGTTTTCAAACTGACGTTCAGTTCCTCATTCTTAAGATCCATCTGCGTTACAATGTAGTCTGAAAACTTGTTCAATTCGGTTATCATCTGCTCAGCATCTTCAATAATGCCTATCATTTCATTTTTTTGATCTTCAAGTTTTCCGGAATAATCATAGGACCTTTTCCGATCCAATGCTATCCAGGTAAGAGAAACAATAATAAGCATTATACCCAGAAAAATAATACTTACATAGAACTGATTCATTTTTGATGCACCTCATATTTTATCTTTTGTATGAAAACGTTCAACAGCCGTCTTTTCCCAACAGCATTTAATTACAGTCTTATATCTATTGTACTTGTCCTGATTTGAGGATTGGAATTCCTGCTCTCTTCGTTTTTTGTCTGTTCCCGCTTTTTCTTTCTGCTATCTTCTCCTGAATTGCCCCGCCCCTTCTCCTGCTTATCCCCTATCCTGGCATGCTGTACTTCATCCTGGGAATGGACCTGCCTCGTATTGGCTTCTGCCTGATCCTGCAGGGATGCAGCCTGCTGTTGCTGCAAGGTTATATTTTTATGCTGCTGGTCATATGCAATTTTTGAAATTTCTGCTGTTCTTGGAAGCATCACTTGAAGGTCCAAAGGTTTTATTGCCATAAAGAACACCTTCCTTACCTGTCAATGGCACCAACTCTTACATCTGCTCCATCCCTGTACAATGTGCAGTACTGCAGGGGTTCCTTCACATACATCATGCATGTGCCTATGAAAACCTTGGTTCCGGGATAAATGAAGTTTTGAATTTTTACTTTTCCGTAGGCCTCCTGCTGGAGCTTTCCTTCCATTTGTGCCATTTCCTCTTTCAGTTCAACTATCTTGTTGGAGAAATATACTTTTGTACGTACACTCTTCGCCATAATTTCCTGTTTTTCAGGTGTAAGCATGTTTGCAGCTTCCAGCTTCTTAAGTAATACGATAGCCTGGTCCGCTTTTTTTACATCATTCTCGATGGTATTTATCTCTTCTTTCAGAGCCTTGTAGCGTTCTCTTAAAGTGGGGTCCACACCTGTCTCTTATACACATCTCCGAGCCCACGAGACAGGCAGAAATCT
>CALMWN010000339.1 GCA_937873555.1 uncultured Clostridia bacterium | reverse complement strand
TCAGGCAGAATAGCTGTCTGCGGCGATATATTCAGGGTTGAGAGCAGGGAAATCCGTGGCGACAGGTTCATATACATATTCGATGTCACTGATTACACCAGCTCACTTACAGTAAAGTTCTTTGTTGAAAAGAATGATATTGAATTTATTTCTGAAAATGTAAAAGAGGGCATGCGCGTAAAAATCCGCGGTGAAGCCCAGTATGACAAATTCTCAAAAGAACTGGCGGTTATGGCGTCGGATATTCTGGAACTTGAACAGGAAGTCAAGCTGGACACGGCTGAAGTGAAAAGGGTTGAGCTTCATTTACATTCACAGATGAGTGCGATGGATGCCGTCACTCCGGTCAAGGAGCTGGTGAAGCGTGCGGCAGGATGGGGCCATAAGGCGATTGCCATAACAGACCACGGAGTGGTACAGGCATATCCGGATGCTTTTGATGCCGCAAAAAAGAACAGGATAAAAATCATTTATGGAGTTGAATGCTACCTTCTGAATGACGGTATGCCTGTTGTGTATAATTCGAACGGGCAGGATGTCAGCGGGGAGTTTGTTGTCCTGGATATCGAGACTACGGGACTCAGCTCCGAGAAGGATAAGATAACAGAAATCGGTGCAGTAAAAATAAAGGACGGAAAGTTCATTGACCAATTCAGTTCTTTTGTCAATCCGGGTATTTCAATCCCCGCCCATATAACAAAACTCACGGGAATAACCGACGAAATGGTGGAGCAGTCGCCATCAATAGATGAAGTGCTTGTGAAGCTGCTGGAATTTGTAGGAGATGCCGCTCTCGTAGCTCATAATGCTGCTTTTGACCTGGGTTTCATCAGGCACAATGCGAGACTTGCCGGAAAGCATGTAGGCAATCCCGTAATCGATACACTTCAACTGTGCAGAATGATGTTTCCCGAGCTTGGGAAATACCGCCTGAACGTGGTTGCCAAACACCTTGGCGTTGCTTTGGACAACCATCACAGGGCCGTAGACGATTCCAGGGCTACAGCTGAAATATTTGTAAAATGTCTGGATATGTTGAAAGACAAAGGGGTAAAAACAATTGACGACATACAGGGCACTCTTGGCGGAAGCGTTGAATATACAAAAGCAAACTCATACCATGCAATAATACTGGTGAAAAACTACACCGGCCTTAAAAACCTGTACAGGATTATTTCAAGTTCACATATCGATTATTATTATAAGAGACCGAGAGTTCCCAAAAAGCTTCTGATGGACCACAGGGAAGGCCTTATACTGGGCAGTGCCTGTGAAGCGGGTGAACTCTACAGCGCCATCATCAACCAGGGAAGTGACGATGAAATCGGAAAGATAGCCAGGTTTTATGATTATCTTGAGATTCAGCCGATAGGAAACAACCGCTTCCTGATAAACAACGGCAAGGTAGGAAGTGAAGAGGAACTTAGAGATATTAACAGAGGGATTGTAAAGCTTGGCGAAAAATATAAAAAGCCGGTTGTAGCGACATGTGACGTACATTTTATGGATCCCGGGGATGAAGTATACAGAAGGATCCTGATGGCCGGACAGGGCTTTGGCGATGCAGACCACCAGGCACCATTGTATTTCAGGACGACGGACGAGATGCTTGAGGAGTTTGCCTATCTGGGAGAAGAGAAGGCTTACGAGGTTGTGGTCGCAAACACAAATCTCATATCGGATATGGTTAATGATATAGCACCTGTGCCTGAAGGTACCTTTCCGCCAAAAATGGAGGGCGCGGAAGATGAGATAAAAATGCTTGCCGAGAACAGGGCAGGGGAGATTTATGGCGACCCTCTTCCTGAGATTGTAAGACAAAGGCTTGATAAAGAGCTCAATTCCATAATCAAAAACGGGTTCGCGGTTATGTACCTGATTGCTCAGAAGCTTGTGTCCAAGTCTTTGAGCGATGGTTATCTCGTCGGCTCAAGAGGCTCCGTGGGTTCATCCTTTGTGGCAAACATGGCCGGAATAACGGAAGTAAATTCACTTCAGCCGCATTATATATGTGATAATCCCTCATTAAGCCAAGCTTTGCCTGCTTC
>CALMWN010000338.1 GCA_937873555.1 uncultured Clostridia bacterium | reverse complement strand
AGATTTCTGCCTGTCTCGTGGGCTCGGAGATGTGTATAAGAGACAGCCCTACCACTTTACAGCCATTTCTTGCGTTATTTATCAAAAAAATCATGTAATACCTGCATCCTGGGATCGAATTCTTCTTCCCTGCATTCACAGGATTTTTCGTTAAGATTGGTACCGCACAGCTTGCAAAGCCCTTTGCAGTTATCGGAACATATCTGCCTTACCGGAAGATTCAATATTATATTATCCTGTAAGACCTTACTTATATCAATAAAGTTGCCTTCATATGTATAAGCTTCTCCGTCGGTATCTTTCTCCCTGTCGATAAAATCTTCCTTTATATCAGCCGAAATCGTCTCATCAAGCTCGGCAAGACATCTGAAACATCTGGTTTTATAGTCAGCCTTCAATTTCCCTGTAAGCTTTAAAATGCCGCTTACATTCACAAGCCGCCCTTTGAAGGCTACAGAGCTGTCAAAAAGAAAACCATCGGTTATTGTGTTCAAATCAGCGATTGTCTCGCAGATATCCAGACTTAAAGATGCACCGTCACTCTTTACAATATCTGAAATGTTAACCTTCATAGAACCACCCCATGAAACCGACAAAAGATATTATACTAACTAATACATCTTTTGTCAATAATTCAAGTAAAATAAACATTATAAATCATTATTCCCTGCAAATTCTCTCTCTATCCTATTCTGCCGCATGCTTAAAATATTTTTCGCCTATATTCCCCTGTTGGTAAGGGATCTGAACAGGTTGACGTTTTGTGGAGAATGAAAGCCCCAGTACAGAGAGGCTGTAATCAATATCAACATAACCGCTGCAAATACCAGCCTTTTTCCGGATCCGGTCTCCCCTTCTCTGACTTTCAGCATGCCGGAGGTCAGAAAACCTCCTGTAAGGCCTCCTATATGGGCGAGATTGTCTATGCCCGGTATTGAAAAACCAAGGGCCAGGTTTATAACTATAACAATAATTATATTGGAACCAAAATACTTTTTAAATGCCTTCGGACTTTCGACTCCAAAGTACAGCATTGCCCCCAGGAGGCCAAATATGGCACCTGATGCTCCTACACCCGGTATCTGAGGGTAGCTTGTAAAGGCAAAGCTGGCAATATTACCGGTAAGTCCTGAAAGGAAATAAACAAGTACAAACTTCTTCCACCCATATATTCTCTCGACATACATACCTATTGAATAGAGGGAATAGGAATTGAAAAACAGGTGTGTGATATTGGCGTGCAGGAATACCGGCGTGATCAGTCTCCAATATTCTCCTGCCATTATAAGGACGTTGAATTTTGCTCCGAAAGGAATCAACAAATTCCCGAATCTGACACCAGCCATCGTTGAGAATAACTCCATCAAAATCCACAGTGCTGCATTTATCGTGATCAACGTATAAGTGGCAAATGGCCTGGATGCCTTGAACTCTATGGAAGTTTCACGGTATTTCTTCATTAAAAGCGCTTCCATGTCAGGCAAGGAGGAATACTCCGACAGGTCATAAGTGAAGAGCTCCCTCAAAAGCCTTTCGATGCCGTCAGTTCCCTCCGGAATATTGAAGTGCCTTTTAATCTCACCATTCTCCAGATTAACAGTAAAACAGGAAAGAAACCTTTTTACATAGGCTTCCTCCAGCTGTCCCGAGAAAATCTCACCGGTCTTGTAAAAATCCGCAGAAGAATTGAAGACGAATACCTTGAAAAAATAAAATATGCTCTCTTCATTGATTGTCATAAGCCTGTTTCTTGAGTTTTCCATCTGCTGTCTGATTTCATACTCGTTTAATTTATCCCCGTCTTCGATATCAACAATGTAATAGGCACCTCTGGAATATTTCTGCAGGAATCTGGTGTTATACACCCCTTTGCCTTCTTCGTCCTTATTCTTATATGGAGTATAATCCAATCTTTCTATCAAGTTCATGGACAACGCATTAATATAATTTTCTTTCATTACTATTCTCCTGTTATTATGATTCCCATATACCAGTACATATAAATCAATATACCATAAAATCATCGGGCTTTCCATAAATTGCTCATCATGTTGCTGAGATTGAAATAGAGTACGGGGATTCGGAGCCCCGCCTACATGCGTAATAAAAAACAGATACCACTGTAAGCGGTACCTGTTGCAAGTTTTGATTTTTTATTTCAGGAGCTTCTTTGCCTCTCTTGCTATAGCCAGCTCTTCATTGGTAGGTATTACAAGTGTCCTGACCTTTGCATCCGGTACACTGATATCCATTTCCTTACCCCTTGCCTGGACATTCTTTTGCTCGTCTATCTTTATACCGAGGTTATCCATTTCGGCAACCACCATTCTTCTTATTATATCATTGTTTTCACCTATACCGGCTGTAAATACGACAGCATCTGCACCATTCAGGACAGCCATATAATCACCGATAAACCTCTTCACCCTGTAGCAGAATATGTCCAGTGCCAGCTGGGCTCTGCTGTTTCCGGAGTCGGCGGCAGTATGGATATCCCTGAAATCACTGCTCACACCTGACACACCCAGTACTCCCGATTTCTTGTTAAGGAAGTCGCTTACGTCCTTTATTGTCATCTTCTCCTTGTCCATCAGGAACTTTATAACATCGGGGTCAATGGTACCGCTTCTTGTGCCCATTGCAAGCCCCTGCAAAGGTGTAAAGCCCATACTGGTTTCAACAGATTTTCCGTTTTTGACCGCACAGATGCTGGCGCCATTTCCGAGATGGCAGGTAATAAGCTTCAATTCTGACAACGGCTTTCCAAGCATGACCGCAGCCCTTTCTGCCACATATTTATGCGAGGTTCCGTGAAAACCGTATTTCCTCAAAGCATATTTTTCATATATTTCATACGGCAGAGCGTAAATATATGCATATTCCGGCATGGTCTGGTGGAAAGCAGTATCAAATACGGCTATCATTGGTATATCGGGCATTATTTGCTTGCATGCTTCTATACCGGTAATATTTGGAGGATTATGAAGCGGAGCAAGATCAATGCAGTCACTGATTGCTTTCATAACACTGTTGTCGATTATTGCAGCATCCTTGAATTTTTCTCCTCCATGCACAACACGGTGTCCGACGGCGGATATTTCATCCATACTGGAAATAACGCCTATTTCCTTGCTTGTCAAAGCATTTAGCACTTCCTGTATGGCAATTTTATGATTGTAAAGATCTTTTTCTATTACAACAGCATCATGCCCCGGCCTTGAATGCTTTAAAAATGAATGCTCCAGCCCTATCCTGTCACATACTCCCTTTGCAAGGACTGCTTCGTTTGTCATATCAATAAGCTGATATTTTAAAGAAGAACTGCCTGTATTGATTACCAGAATTTTCATCGTATCTACTCCTTATTAATTTAATCTTCAGATTATACATTCTGTGCCTGTACTGCCGTGATAGCGACAACTCCTACTATATCATCGGTACTGCACCCTCTTGAAAGGTCGTTAACTGGCTTGGCTATTCCCTGCAGAATAGGGCCGTAAGCTTCAGCCTTTGCCAGTCTTTGAGTCAATTTGTATGCTATGTTTCCGCTGTTCAAGTCCGGAAATACAAGCACGTTTGCCTCACCGGCAACCTGGCTGCCCGGTGCTTTTGATTTACCTACAGAAGC
>CALMWN010000337.1 GCA_937873555.1 uncultured Clostridia bacterium | reverse complement strand
TTCGAGTCCTACTTGAGGAGCCAGAAGAGTCTGATATTGTCAGGCTCTTTTTTGTATTTAAATTTAAATTATAAAATAAAACTTCAAATAAAACTTGTTTTTTTGTATAGAAATAATTATAGTATAGTAGTGTGAATAATAATTACGAATGAAATTGAAAGATTAACGAGGAACAATATGATAGACAATAAAGCCGTTAAATACGTTAAATACACTACAATTATATTTTTAGTCATAACAGCGATGCTTTCGGTAACAAGCTGCACAAAAAAAAGCAGCCAGCAGCAAAATCCTACAACTCAAAGTAATGATACAAGTCCATCTCCTGTGGTAAGTATGACCCCTTCACCCAGTGTATCGTCACCTGCACCGGCAAGTACTCCGGAACCTTCAAAAAAGAAAGAACCCAAGCAGGTTAAGGCAAAGGCTGTATACCTGACAGGCTGGTCGGCAGGGAACAATGCAAAGATACAGCAAATAATAAACCTTTCCAAAACAACCGAGTTAAATGCAGTCGTAATAGATATAAAGGATGATGATGGAAAAGTAGCATATGATACAAATATAAAAGAGGTAAAGGATATAGGTGCATGGGAAAAAAAGTATGACCCTGAGAGTGTCATAAAAACTTTACATGAAAACAATATATATGTCATTGGAAGATTGGTGTGTTTCAAAGATCCCATTCTTCCAAATAAAAGACTCGATTTGGCTTATAAATCTGTAAATGGTGGAGTATGGAGAGACAATAAAAACCGGGCATGGCTGAACCCATTTAACAGGGAATCCTGGGATTACATAATCAATATAGCCAAAGAAGCTGTTGATAAGGGCTTTGATGAAATTCAGTATGACTATATAAGATTCCCGAATGGGGGAGATGGAGGAAACATAAAGCTAATAGACTTCGGGCCTAATTTTGACCCAAGTGTCAAATCTGATATAATTGCAGAATTTCTAAGAAAGTCATGGAAAGAGATACATGAGGGAAAAGGTGTGAACCTCGCTGCCGATCTGTTTGCCATAGCTGCAGTAGGCACTGCAGATGATAATACATTGGGGCAAAATTGGGAAAAGTTAAGCAGGGAAGTAGACTATATTTGTCCGATGGCATACCCGTCACATTATGCTTCAGGCCAGGAAATCAGAGGTGTGAAATTCTTAAAGCCTGATCTTGAACCGTACAATGTTGTTTACCAGACCTTGATGACAAGCAAGGAAAGACTTTCAAAGCTTGAGGAGAAGGCAAAGATAAGGACATATCTTCAGGCATTCAGTGCTCCATGGATTGGCACAGGGAACTGGCAGAAGTATGGAGCCCAGCAGATCAGGGAGCAGATAAAAGCTTTATATGATGCAGGATATAATGAATGGATACTGTGGGATCCTGCGAATGCATATCCTGACGGAGCATTTGAAAAGAAGAAGTAATTTGATATTGGAAATTAGGAGGAGCCTGTTCTTAATGAATACAGAGCTCCTTTTTTATGCCCTATACCAACAAAAGTAATCAAAATAATGCATTTTGGCAGGAACTATTTTCCTATGACAAATACGGAATATATAATTATAATAATTTATGTAATCGGTTTACATAAAAATATACCCAAAATTATACCCGGTTATGTTCAAAATAACATTTATTACAGGTGGATACTATAATGATTAAACATATTTTCCGGGGTATTACAAGCATTTTGGCACTACTGATCTTTACAGGAGCCGTAATGGCAGGTTGTGGGACCAAATTTTCTCAAGCAAATTCAAAACCTTCAGAAACATCAACGCCTGGACAAAGCTCTGCTAATGCAGCAATAGCTGCCACCCCGGAACCGGCATCTGATACTTCAGCAAAGGCTCATCAAACTGAAACAAAGAAAATCAAGGTCAAAGGGCTTTATCTGACAGGATGGACAGTTGGCAATATGTCAAAAGTGAATCATTATATAGAACTGGCAAAAAATTCTGAAATAAATTCATATGTAGTTGACATAAAAGATGACGATGGATACGTCGGCTACGAATCCGGCATACCGGAGGTAAGACAGATAAAAGCCTGGCAGGCGAAATATGATGTGGATAAAGTGATAAAAGCATTTCATGAGAACAATATTCATGTGATAGGCAGAATAGTATGCTTTAAGGATCCAATCCTTTCATCCAGAAAGCCTGATCTGGCAATCAGAAATTCCAGCGGCGGAGTATGGAAAGACAAAAACGGACTCTCCTGGTTAAATCCATACAATAAAGACTCATGGCCATATTTGCTGGATATAGCAAAAGAGGCCGTAAATAAAGGCTTTGATGAAATACAATTTGACTATGTGAGGTTTGCCAATGATGGCGACAAGAGGGCCATGAATTTTGGAGATACTTCACAAAAAAAGTATGAAGCAATTGATTCGTTTCTTGCATACGCAAGAAACGAGCTGAAGAATACTGTAATTTCCGCAGATGTATTCGGAATAATATGTGAAAGTCCGGCGGACACTGAAGGCATAGGACAAAATCTTGAGTATGTCGGAAAGGATATTGATTATATTTCTCCTATGGCTTATCCCTCGCATTACGCAATTGGACAGGTTATAAACGGAGTAAAATATTCAAAGCCCGATCTGGACCCATATGGGGTTGTCTATAATACGCTGCTGAAAGCAAAAAACAGAATTTCCGTTGTTGATGGCTATAAAGCCGGTGTGAGGCCATATATTCAGAATTTTACTGCATCATGGCTTGGAAACGGATACTATCAACCATATGGAGCAGAACAGGTGAGACAGCAGATCAAGGCAGTATATGATTCAGGTTATGAAGAATGGCTGGTATGGAATGCAGGGAATGATTATTCCGAATCTGCATTTATAAAAGAAAAATAGAATATTTTCAAATAAAACATAAAAAATGGGGTTCATATTGAACCCATTTTTTATGCATTTCTACATTTTCAAACATTTTATTTTGATTTGCAATAGGACTAATTTACTAAAAAAAAGTTCCTTGTTTGTATTGACTTGTATGTTGGAAATGATACAATATACTGTGCCAGGAAAAATACATAACACAAAATATAGTGATTTATCAAGGAGGCTATTCTATGAATTTGTCAGATAATGCGGTTAAAGTCCTCGAAAAGAGGTATTTAGCTAAGGATGAAACTGGTAAG